>NZ_JBHXLU010000010.1:0-196610 GCF_042720695.1 Streptomyces sp. NPDC058457
GGGGGTGGGGGGGGCGCCCCCCCGCGGGGACCTCGGCGCCGGAGAGCCGCACCACTCGGTCCGCCGCCGAGAGCAACGCCGGCCGATGCACCACCAGCATCACGGTCCGCCCCTCGGAGAGCCTCCGTACCGCCGCAACGACCTCCCCCTCGGTCACCCCGTCAAGCGCAGCCGTCGGCTCATCCAGCAACAGCACAGGCCGATCCGCCAGAAACGCCCGCGCCAACGCCAGCCGCTGCCGCTGCCCGGCGGAAAGACCGGCCCCGTCCTCGCCGAGAACCGTCTCCACCCCCTCCGGCAGCGCATCCACGAACTCCAGCGCCCCGGCGTCCCGCAACGCCCTCCGTACGGCGTCGTCGTCCGCGTCGGGACGCGCGAGCCGTACGTTCTCGGCGATCGTCCCGGCGTACAGATGCGGCCGCTGCGGAACCCACGCGATCCGCGACCGCCACTCCTCCAGGTCGACGTCGGCGAGGTCGGCTCCCCCGACCCGCACCCGCCCCGCCACCGGCGGTACGAACCCCAGCAGCACGTTCAGCAGCGTCGACTTCCCCACCCCGCTGGGGCCGACCAGTGCGACGGTCTCCCCGGGTTCGACCGTGAACGACACATCGGTCACCGCGTCCGCCGACCGGCCCGGGTACCGGACCGTCACGCCTTCGAAGGCCAGGCCGGCCCCCGCAGGGACCTCACCCGCCCCGGACGCCGGCACCGGCGTCTCCAGCACCGCGAAGATCTCCTCCGCCGCCGCCAGACCCTCCGCCGCCGCGTGGAACTGGGCGCCCACCTGCCGCAACGGCAGATACGCCTCGGGCGCCAGCACCAGGATGACCAGCCCGATGTACAGGTCCATGTCGCCGTGCACGAGCCGCATGCCGATGGTCACCGCGACCAGCGCCACCGACAGCGTGGCCAGCAGCTCAAGCGCGAAGGAGGAGAGGAAGGCGATCCGCAGCGTCCGCATGGTCGCCTGCCGGTACTCGCCGGTGATCCGGCGAATGGACTCGGCCTGCGCCTTGGCCCGCCCGAACACCTTCAGCGTGGGCAGCCCGGCGACCACGTCCAGAAAGTGGCCGGACAGCCGGGACAGCAGCCGCCACTGACGGTCCGTCCGGGACTGCGTGGCCCAGCCGATCAGCACCATGAAGAGCGGGATCAGCGGCAGCGTCCCGACGATGATCGCCGCCGAGACCCAGTCCTCGGTGACAATCCGCGCCAGCACCGCGACCGGCACGACCACCGCCAGCCCCAGCTGCGGCAGATAGCGCGAGAAATAGTCGTCGAGGGCATCGACCCCACGCGTGGCGAGGGTGACCAGGGAACCGGTCCGCTGTCCGCTCAGCCAGCCTGGACCGAGCGCCACCGCCCGGTCCAGAAGCCGCCCTCGCAGCTCGGACTTGACCGCCGCGCTCGCCCGGTGCGCGGCCAGCTCGGTGAGCCAGGAGACCAGCGCCCGGCCGCCCGCCACAGCCACCAACAGCAGCAGGGGGGTGCGGAGTTCGGAGACCGAGTGACCATGCTGGAAGGCACCGACCACCACCTCGGCGAGAAGCATGGCCTGGGCGATGACCAGCCCGGCACCGACGGCACCGAGGCCGACGATGGCCACCAGAAAGAGGCGGGTGGCACGGGTGTAACGCAGCAGACGGGGATCGATTGGTTTCACGTGAAACATGCCCTTCGGCCCGGAGAGGGCGTTTCACGTGAAACATCACGGGCCACCGCGACCATCACCATGAGACGCCCTCCCCTCGGACTCAGTGCGCGGCTTCGGTCGCTATGTGCTGCGTACCGATCCGCTTGCGGAAGACCCAGTAGGTCCACCCCTGGTAGAGCAGGACGAGCGGCGTGGCGATCGCCGCCAGCCACGTCATGATCTTCAGGGTGTACGGGCTCGACGAGGCGTTGGTGACCGTGAGGCTCCAGTCCTCGTTGAGCGACGACGGCATGACGTTCGGGAAGAGCGACAGGAAGAGCACCGCCACGGCTGCCACGATGGTCACGCCGGACAGGGCGAACGCCCATCCCTCGCGGCCTCGCAGGTTGGCCCCGAGAGCGGCTACCAGCGCGGCCACCGCCACGACCAACGCCACCAGACTCTTGCCGTCGCCGCTGTCGACCTGGGTCCACAGCAGGAAGGCCAGCGCCAGTCCGGCGGCGAGGACACCGACCTTGGTCGCCAGCTTCCGTGCCCGTACCCGGATGTCACCGACAGTCTTGAGCGCGGTGAACACCGTGCCGTGGAAGGTGAACAGGGTCAGCGTCACCAGACCGCCGAGCAGGGCGTACGGGTTGAACAGGTCCCAGAGGGTGCCGACGTACTCGAAGTTCCGGTCGATCTTCACGCCGTGCACGATGTTCCCGAAGGCCACGCCCCACAGGAACGCCGGGATCAGTGAGGTCCAGAAGATCGCGGTCTCCCAGTTGCGCTGCCAGTTCTCCTCGGGCCGCTTCGCCCGGTACTCGAAGGCGACGCCCCGGACGATCAGGCAGACCAGGATGACCAGCAGGGGCAGGTAGAAGCCGGAGAAGAGCGTGGCATACCACTCGGGGAAGGCGGCGAAGGTCGCGCCGCCCGCGGTGAGCAGCCACACCTCGTTGCCGTCCCAGACCGGGCCGATCGTGTTGATCAGCACCCGCTTCTCCAGGCGGTCCCGGGCGAGCAGCTTGGTGAGGATGCCGACCCCGAAGTCGAACCCCTCCAGGAAGAAGTAGCCGGTCCACAGGACGGCGATCAGGACGAACCAGACGTCGTGAAGTTCCATGACTGCGTCTCCCTCGGCCTAGTACGAGAAGGCCATCGGCTTGTCGGCGTCACGGGTCTCGCCGCCGATCTTCGTGGGCGGGTTGAGGTCGTCCTCGGTGAGCTCGGGCGGGCCCGCCTTCACGTACTTCACGAGCAGCTTGACCTCGACGACGGCGAGGACGGCGTAGAGCGCGGTGAAGGTGATCATCGAGATGAGGATCTCGGTCTGGGAGACACCGGGGGAGACCGCGTCACGGGTCTGCAGTACGCCGTAGACGACCCACGGCTGACGGCCCATCTCGGTGAATATCCAGCCCCAGGAGTTGGCGATCAGCGGGAAGCCGAGCGTCCAGATCGCCACCAGCCAGTACAGCCTGCCGAGCTTGGGGCTGAGCGCCTTGTTCTTGAACAGGACCAGATGCGGCACCTCGTCCTCACCGACCCTCAGGTGCTGCGGCAGCATGAACTTCTTGCGGGTCAGCCAGAGCCCGGCCAGGCCGATGGCGAAGGACGCCATGCCGAAACCGATCATCCAGCGGAACGCCCAGAAGGTGACCGGGATGATGGGCCGGTAGTCGCCGGCGCCGTACTTCTGCTGCTCGGCCTTGTTGGTGTCGTTGATGCCGGGGACGTACGAGTTGAAGTTGTCATCGGCCAGGAACGACAGCAGGCCGGGGACGGACAGCTCGACGGTGTTGTGACCCTTGCTGACGTCGCCGTAGGCGAAGATCGAGAAGGGCGCCGGCTTCTGGCCGTCCCACAGGGCCTCGGCGGCGGCCATCTTCATCGGCTGCTGCTTGAACATGACCTTGCCGAGGGTGTCACCGCTGATCGCGGTGAGCATGCCGGCGATGACGACGGTGACCAGACCGAGCCGCAGCGAGGTCTTCATCACGGAGATGTGCTTCTTGCGGAACAGGTGGAAGGCGGCGATGCCGACCATGAACGCGCCGCCGGTCAGGAAGGACGCGGACAGCGTGTGGAAGGCCTGAGCCAGCGCGGTGTTCTGGGTCAGGACCGCCCAGAAGTCGGTGAGCTCGGCCCGCCCCTTCGCCTTGTCGATCTTGTAGCCGACGGGATGCTGCATCCACGAGTTGGCCGCGAGGATGAAGTACGCGGACAGGATCGTGCCGATGGAGACCATCCAGATGCAGGCCAGGTGGATCTTCTTGGGCAGCTTGTCCCAGCCGAAGATCCACAGCCCGATGAAGGTGGACTCGAAGAAGAACGCGATCAGCGCCTCGAAGGCGAGCGGTGCACCGAAGATGTCGCCGACGAACCGCGAGTAGTCGGACCAGTTCATACCGAACTGGAACTCCTGCACGATGCCGGTGACCACGCCCATCGCGATGTTGATCAGGAAGAGCTTGCCCCAGAACTTGGTCGCCCTGAGGTACCTCTCCTTCTCCGTGCGCACCCAGGCGGTCTGCAGGCCGGCCGTGAGAGCGGCCAGCGAGATCGTCAGCGGGACGAACAGGAAGTGGTAGACGGTGGTGATGCCGAACTGCCAGCGCGCCAGTGTCTCCGGCGCCAGAGCCAGGTACACGTCGTCAGTCTCCTTACGTCGCCGTGGTACAGCGGCACATGACCTCTTTGTCACGTACATAACGCACCAAAAGGGTCAAGCTTGTGAATGCATTCACATTCACAAGCCATTATGACGCACTGATGGTCGACCATCGAAGGGGGGTCGCACTTGAGCCGTTCGGCCCCCTCCGGGAGATGCGTACGGGGCCGTCCGGCCCTCATGTCGGCCGTACGACCCCGTACCCGCGGCACCCGCCGTGGCCCGCGGAGAGTCCCCCGCCGGCCACGCGGGCTCTACAGCTCCTTGCGGAACGCCTCCGTCACCTTCACGAAGATGTCGTTCGCCTCGGTCTCGCCGACCGTCACCCGCACGCCCTCGCCCGGGAACGGCCGGACGACCACGCCGTGCTCCTCGCAGAGCTGCGCGAAGGCGGTCGTACGCTCCCCCAGCCGCAGCCACACGAAGTTGGCCTGGGTCTCGGGCACCGTCCAGCCCTGGCCGCGCAGCGCCTCGACCACGCGCTGCCGTTCGCACACCAGCGAGCCGACCCGGCCGAGCAGCTCGTCCTCGGCCCGCAGCGAAGCGATCGCGGCCTCCTGGGCGAGCTGGCTCACGCCGAAGGGGACCGCCGTCTTGCGCAGCGCCGCCGCCACCGGCTCATGCGCGATCGCGAAGCCGACGCGCAGACCCGCGAGGCCGTACGCCTTGGAGAAGGTCCGCAGGACGCAGACGTTCGGCCGCTTCCGGTAGATCTCGACGCCGTCGGGCACCTCGGGATCGCGGATGAACTCCCGGTAGGCCTCGTCAAGGACCACCAGCACGTCACTCGGCACCCGGTCCAGGAACCGCTCCAGCTCGGCCCGCTTCACCACCGTGCCGGTCGGGTTGTTGGGGTTGCAGACGAAGATCAGACGGGTGCGGTCGGTGATCGCGTCCGCCATCGCGTCCAGGTCGTGCACGTCACCCGGCGTGAGCGGCACCTGGACCGACCGGGCACCGCTGATCTGCGTGATGATCGGGTACGCCTCGAAGGACCGCCACGCGTAGATCACCTCGTCACCGGGGCCGCTGGTGGCCTGGATCAGCTGCTGGGCGACACCGACCGACCCGGTGCCGGTGGCCAGGTGGCCGAGCGGAACGCCGAAGCGGTCCGACAGCTCGTTCATCAGCCCCGTGCACGCCATGTCCGGGTAACGGTTGAAGGAGGAGGCGGCCGCGGTGACGGACTCCATCACACCGGGCAGCGGGGGATACGGGTTCTCGTTGGAGGAGAGCTTGTACGCGACCGGGCCTTCGGCCGCCGCCGGCCTGCCCGGCTTGTAGGTGGGGATACCCTCCAGCTCGGCGCGCAGCTTGGGGCTCGTCTCGCTCACCGCAGTCCTCCTCGCGACCACCGGCGGACCGTCCGAACCGCCGACATCCAATGCTCCTCACCTTATGAGGATTCGGCGCCGCTGCGTACAGCGAAGAAGCGCGCGCAGAATCGGAGCAACGCAACAACCAGGTGGAAGACGAACCGGCGCGGCGAACCTCATCTGTCCCACTGGCATCACGGGCATCACCGTACGAAGGCGCATTTATCGGGGGCGCGCCCTACATATATCTACGCGCCGGTGGCTCGCGCCGTGGCGCGCATCACCCGTGCAGGTGAGTTGAGACCTCTTCGAAACATCAGGCACTTGGCAGGCCCATCCGTGCCGACAAGTCACGTCTCACTATTGGATCGTTCAACTGACTTTCTTTCTAAGGTAGTTGACCCATATTGACCTTGCAGAAACGTGCCTGTCAACGCGTGCATATGCGTCCGCACTACCCCACCGCATGAGCCCTACTATCGGCTCGCCATGACAGCAGCAGGGAAGCACCAGGTGAGCCGCGCGGAAACCTCTCGGCGAGGCAGCCGGCCGGGCCGGGCGGGCATCAGAGACGTGGCCGCCGCCGCCGGAGTCTCCATCACGACCGTCTCCGACGCCCTGAACGGCAAGGGGCGGCTCCCGGATGCCACCCGCCGCCATGTCAGAGAGGTGGCGGACCGGCTGGGGTACCGTCCGTCGGCCGCCGCCCGCACCCTCCGTACCGGCAAGTCGGGACTCATCGGCCTGACCGTGACGACGTACGGGGATGAACCTTTCACCTTCACCGAGTTCGCGTACTTCGCCGAGATGGCGCGGGCCGCCACCTCGGCCGCGCTCGCCCGCGGCTACGCCCTGGTGATCCTGCCCGCGACCTCGCGCCACGACGTGTGGTCGAACGTCGCCCTGGACGGCACGGTCGTCATCGACCCCTCCGACCAGGACCCGGTGGTCAGCGAACTGGTGCGGCAGGGCCTGCCGGTGGTCTCCGACGGCCGCCCGGCCGGCTCGCTCCCGGTCACCGCCTGGGTGGACAACGACCACGAGGCCGCCGTCCTCGGCATCCTCGACCATCTCGCCGACGCGGGCGCCCGCCGGATCGGCCTGCTCACGGGCACCACGACGGACACGTACACACACCTGTCGACCACCGCCTACCTGCGCTGGTGCGAGCGCGTCGGCCAGGACCCGGTCTACGAGGCCTACCCGGCGCACGACCCGTGCGCGGGCGCGGTCGCCGCCGACCGGCTGCTCGCCCGTCCGGACCGCCCCGACGCCGTCTACGGCCTGTTCGACCCCAACGGCACCGACCTGCTCGCCGCCGCCCGCCGCTACGGGCTGCGCGTCCCCGACGACCTGCTCCTGGTGTGCTGCAGCGAGTCGACCGTGTACGCCAACACCGAGCCGCCCGTCACCACGCTCTCCCTGAAGCCGCGCCGCATCGGCACGGCGGTGGTGCAGCTGCTCATCGACGCGATCGAGGGGGTCGAGTCGGACCAACCGGTCGAGCAGGTGATACCGACCGAACTGATCGTGCGTACCTCCTCCCAGCGACGCACGCAGCGCACCACGGTCAGCCCGCCGCGGGCACCGGAGTAGGAGTAGCACGAGCGTGCGAAGAGCGGGGCGGCGCAGCTGCCGGGCGGCGTCGGACGACGGCCGGCAGCTGAACGGCGGGGGGTCGAACCCCTGCCCAACCGGGGCGAAAGCCACGCTGAACCGGAGTCCTGCCCGGATTCACCACCCCTGGGTCATCACACGGCGCGACGGGCATTCCTATGATGGGCCCACGACACCGCGGGCCGCTGCGACCAGGCAGTCCGAAGCGGTGCAGATGCGGCGCGATGGTGGAGGGGTCTGATGACTCAGGGGGCCGGTCAGGGACCCGAGGCGGAGCGGACGGCGACGTTGCGCGACTTCCGGGTGCCCGGGTACGTCAACGAGACCGGTCCGTACGCCCCCAGCACCCACCCCGGCGACGTCGTCCCGCCACTCGACGACATGTACCCCGAGGGGTATCCGGACGGGTACACGCCCACCCAGCGCGACCTGCCCGTCATCAACCGCGGCGACACGCTCCAGACGCCGGTCGAACCGGCCGCCGGCCCTGCCGCGCAGCCTGCGGACGGCCCCGGCCCGCTGTACGTCGTCGGTGACGTGCACGGCTACTTCGACGAGCTGTTCGCCGCGCTGCGCGAGCAGGGCCTGATCGACGCGGACGGGCAATGGTGCGCGGGCACCGCCCGGCTGTGGTTCCTCGGCGACTTCACCGACCGGGGTCCGGACGGTATCGGTGTCATCGACCTGGTGATGCGGCTGTCCGCCGAGGCGGCCGCGGCCGGCGGCTACTGCAAGGCCCTCATGGGCAACCACGAACTGCTGCTGCTCGGCGCCAAGCGGTTCGGTGACACGCCCGTGAACTCCGGCGCGGGTACGGCCACCTTCCAGGCGGCATGGCTGCTCAACGGCGGCCAGAAGACCGACATGGACCGGCTCCAGGACCACCACCTCCAGTGGATGGCCCGCCTGGACGCCGTCGAGGAGGTCGACGGCTATCTGCTGGTCCACTCCGACACCACCGCCTACCTCGACTACGGCGACTCGATCGAGGCGGTCAACGACACCGTCCGCGAGACCATCACGCGTAATGACGCGGACGAGGTGTGGGATCTGTTCCGCAAGTTCACCAAACGCTTCTCCTTCCGCGACGAGGGGGGTGCAGACGCCGTCCGTTCCCTTCTCGATACGTACGGCGGCACCCGCATCGTTCACGGACACAGCCCGATTCCCTATCTGCTGGGGGAAGTCGGCTCCGAGGAGGGCGAAGAGGGCACCGGCCCCGTTGTGGCGGGACCGCACGTCTACGCAGACGGGCTCGCCATCGCCATGGACGGCGGCGTGACCATGGCCGGAAAGCTGCTGGTGAGGCAACTTCCGCTGGACAACTGAGCGTTCGCCGGGCTGTTCCGACCCCCCGACGTCACACGCGGGCAACCCCAATTTCCGGCAACCCCCTGTCACCGCGTGCCGTAACGGCTCTACCATCGGTTTATCCGTAGCAGGCTCCCCTCCGTTTCTGCCCGACGGTTCGCCGGCGTGCGAGCCACAAGCCCTACGGAGCATCGGGGGATGCACATGAACAGCGTTCCGCAGCACCTGCACAGCGAGGACCGCCAGGAATACGAGCGGATCCTCGATGAGGCGCTGCGCTCCGCCCAGTACCGTCCCGAACTGGCCGGTATAGGCCAGCGTTTGAACACCGAACAGCTGCGCACCATGGCGCTCAACGCCACCGCACTGATCACGGCGGCCGCGGCGACCGAGTACCAGCACTATGTGAAGGTCCGCGAGGAACTGCGCAATCCGGCGCGGTCCACCCCGGCCGCCGTCCACGAGTCCGGCTCCGCAGAGCCGGGCACGGGCGGCGCGATGGGGCTCGCCACCACCCTCGGCGAGGCCGCCGAGACCACCGGCGCCGGAGGCTTCGCCCTCGCCCTGGTCCTGGCGCCGGTGCTCGCCGGCACCGCCGCAGCGATCTTCCTGCTCGTCGGCTACGTCCTGAAGATGCTGGACCCGGCCCCGGCGTTCGCCCAGACCATGCTCACCGCGGGCTGGGTGTTCGGCGTGGTGACCGCGGCCGCCATCATCATGGCCGGCGCGGGACTGCTGCTCACCGCACTGCGCAACAGCCCCTCGCTGGAGGCCGGAGCCTACGGCGAACCCGGCGGGGAGGTGGCCAAGGCCCGGGAGGCCTGGCGGGACGCCCTGCTGGAGCGCGGCATCCTGCCCTTCCTGCGGGAAGCACTGGCCACCGACACCGGCACGGCCGGACTGCGCCACACCGCCCCGTCGAGTCCGGCGGGCCGGATGCCACGACTCGGTTACGACCGTCCCGGCTTCAGCACCGACGACGGTACCGCCCCCGCCCCCCGCCCGAGCTTCACCAGCCCGGACTACACCAGCCCGGACTTCGGAGGCCCGGAACACCAGCCGGAATGACCCGGCTTGCGCCCCCGGCCAGGGGGCGCAGGCCGGACACCCGGTCTACGAGGCCGCGCCGGGGAGCCGGCGGGCGGAGCGCCCGTCGAACTCCTCCCGCGCCGCCTGCATGGCGGCGACGTTCGCCTGCGACCAGTCGGTGATGCGCTGCACGAGCCCGCCCGCCTCCTGGCCCAGCCGGGTCAGCCGGTACTCCACCCGCGGCGGCACCGTCGGATACACCGTGCGGGTCAGCAGTCCCTCCCGCTCCAGCGCGCGCAGGGTCTGCGTCAGCACCTTCGGCGTCACACCGTCCAGCCGTCTGCGCAGCTCCGCGAACCGAATGGGCCGACCGTCCGCAAGGGCCACCAGCACCAGCATGGTCCACTTGCCGGCGATCACGTCCAGCACGGCACGGGTGGGGCAGTCGCGCAGGAAGACGTCCACGCCGCCGTGTTCTCTCAGGTCGAAGCCGGTATCCATGAGGAACCTCGATATCAGGAAAGTGCCTACTTCCACAGGACAGTTGCCGGGACCGAGCATGGAACGCGCCGCGACCGCCGCGCCCCGCCGCCACCCGCCGCCACCCGCCGCCCGCCGCCCGCCGCCCGCCGCCCGCCGCCGAGGAGCCTTGGTCTGATGTCCGTCCGTATGCATGCCGTCGTCCAGTCCGTGTTCGGTGGTCCCGAGACGCTGGAGTACGCCGAGACCGGCATACCGGAACCGGGCCCCGGCGAGGTGCTGCTGCGGGTCGCCGGGGCCGGGGTCAATCCCGGCGACGCGGTGCTCCGCTCCGGCCGGGTGCCGGAGCTGGTCGAGCTGCCGTGGACGCCGGGCAACGATGTCGCCGGTGTCGTCGAGCGGGCAGGCGAGGGCGTGACACGGTTCGCCCCGGGCGACAGGGTGTACGGCATGCTGCCGGTCTCCCGGCGCGGTGCGTACGCCGAGTTCACCGCCGCATCGGCCGAGGCGCTGGCCCCTGCTCCCGGGAACGTGGATCTGGCGGTCGCGGGTGCCGTCCCCCTGGCCGCGGTGACCGCCTGGCAGGCGCTGGCCGTGCTGGCGCGGGTCCGGCCCGGTGACCGAGTGCTGATCCATGCGGCGGCCGGTGGCGTCGGCCATGTCGCGGTGCAGCTGGCCAAGGAGCTGGGGGCGTACGTCATCGGCACCGCCCGGGCCGGCCGGCACGACCTGCTGCGCGGGCTGGGTGCCGACGAGCTGATCGACTACACGACCACCGGCTTCGAGTCCGCCGTGGCTCCGGTGGACACGGTCCTGGACCTGGTCGGCGGCTCCTACGGACCGCGCTCCCTCGATGTGCTGCGCCCCGGCGGCCTGCTCGTCGGTGCGTCGATCGACCCGGGAACGGACGAACTCCAGGCGGCCGAGCGCGGGATGCGCTACGTATGGGTCACTGCTGCTCCCTCCGGTGAGCTGCTGGAACGGATCACGGAACGTATCGAGGCGGGCCGGCTGCGGGTACTCGTCCAGGACACCTACCCGCTGTCCGAGGCCGCCGAGGCCCACCGCGCGATCGAGGCCGGCCGCACCACCGGAAAACTCGTCCTGGTCCCATGAGAGGCACTACCGTCCCCCTGTGACGGTCCGTCCATGAAGGTCCGTCACAAGGTGCGCGTGGTCCGCTCGACGGTGACCACCCGAACTCGCCGCGTACGTGCTGGCCCACGTCGAGGCATGGCGAGCCCGATAGCCGGGGCAGTGTGCCGGAGCCCGCTTCCCGAACCGCCGGCACACTCCCGGGCCCGCCCTCAGTCCGCGATCGGCAGATACACCCGGTTGCCCGCGGCCGCGAACTCCTTCGACTTCTGAGCCATCCCCGCCTCAACCTCGGCCCGACTCCCGCCGTGCTCGCGACGGATGTCCTGCGAGATCTTCATCGAGAACAGGTTCGGGCCGGAGTCACTCGCGGAGCCTGGGATGAGGCTGTCGTCGTATCCCCTTCAGGATGGCCCCCAGCTTGTACGCCGACTCAAACTGAGCACTCCTCGGACAGTCGGACGGTACGGTTCACACGTGCATTGATCTTCTGAGCGGCGGCCAGGGCCCCGCAGACGGGTTGAGGCGACTCCGGCAGGCGGGGCCGCCTGACAGGCGTAGCCGTCACTACTTCACCGGAGATCACGCAATGGCTGCTCAGCAGCTCATCACCTACCGTGCGTTCGTCGAACTCGCCACAGCTGACCACCACGTTGTCGGGCTCGTGCTCAAGGGATCTCAGGCCCATGAAGGCATGCCGACGAGGTACTCCGATCACGACCTATACGTCGTCGTCGCTGACGACGCAGCAACGGATCTCACTCGGTTCGCCGACCATCGCACAGCCGAGCTCGACCTCGTCATCCTCCCGCTTGCTGAATTCCGGACTGCAGGAATGCCTGGCTTCGAACGCTACGCCCTGGCCCGCTCCCAGATCGTGCTCGACCGGCTCGACGGAGGCATTGCCCAGATCCTGGCCGCCAAAGCCCGGCTCGGCGTCGATGAGGCTTTCCGGGACGCCGGAGAGTGGCTCGACGCCTACACCAACTCTGTCTACCGCTCCGTCAAGAACGACCGCGATGGGCATCCCTTCGCCGCCCGCCTCGACGCTGCCGACAGCATCGGTAGTCTGTTGGAGTTGCTCTTCGCGCTCGACCGGCGCCCCCGTCCGTACAACAAGTACCTGGAGTGGGAACTCGCCCGCTACCCGCTGCCCGGTTGGGACACCGATTCGCTGCTGGACACCTTGGCCCGCATCTCAGCAACAGGCGAGGTGCCCTTGCAGCGGAGCCTCTTCGGCCGTGTCGAGGCAGCGGCCCGACGTGCAGGGCACGGCGCGGTTCTGGATGCATGGGGCGAGGACCTGAACCTGATGCGTCCGCAATAGCAGCTGCCGATTCACCCACTGACTCCAGCGAGTTTCGTCACAGGCCAACGGCGTGAAGCTCTGACGTGGCGGTGCTCCCAACCTTTCCCTCAAGGGAGCACCGCGTCACGGCGTCAGTCGGCGATCGGCAGGTAGACCCGGTTCCCGCTCGCCGCGAACTCCTTCGACTTCTGGAGCATCCCCTCCGCGATCTCCTCGGGCGACGCCCCCTCGGCCGCCGCGCCACCGAACCGCTCTGTGATGCTTTGGCTAATCTTCATCGAGCAGAACTTCGGCCCGCACATCGAGCAGAAGTGGGCCGTCTTCGCCGGCTCCGCCGGAAGTGTCTCGTCGTGGAACTCGCGGGCCGTGTCCGGGTCCAGGGCGAGGTTGAACTGGTCCTCCCACCGGAACTCGAAGCGGGCGTCGGACAGCGCGTCGTCCCACTCCTGTGCACCCGGGTGGCCCTTGGCGAGGTCGGCCGCATGGGCGGCGATCTTGTAGGTGATGACGCCGGTCTTGACGTCGTCCCGGTTGGGCAGGCCCAGGTGCTCCTTGGGCGTGACGTAGCAGAGCATCGCCGTGCCCCACCAGGCGATCATCGCGGCACCGATACCGGAGGTGATGTGGTCGTACGCCGGCGCGACGTCCGTGGTCAGCGGGCCGAGCGTATAGAACGGAGCTTCATCGCAGATCTCCTGCTGAAGGTCGATGTTCTCCTTGATCTTGTGCATCGGGACATGGCCCGGGCCCTCGATCATCGTCTGTACATGGAAACGCTTCGCGATCCGGTTGAGTTCCCCGAGCGTGCGCAACTCCGCGAACTGCGCCTCGTCGTTGGCGTCCGCGATGGAGCCGGGGCGCAGACCGTCGCCCAGGGAGTACGTGACGTCGTAGGCGGCGAGGATCTCGCAGAGTTCCTCGAAGTTCTCGTACAGGAACGACTCCTTGTGGTGCGCCAGGCACCAGGCCGCCATGATCGAGCCGCCGCGCGAGACGATGCCGGTCTTGCGGTTGGCGGTGAGCGGCACGTACGGGAGGCGCACGCCCGCGTGGACGGTCATGTAGTCCACGCCCTGCTCGGCCTGTTCGACGACCGTGTCCTTGTAGATCTCCCAGGTCAGTTCCTCGGCCCTGCCGTCGACCTTCTCCAGGGCCTGGTAGAGCGGCACCGTACCGATGGGGACGGGGGAGTTGCGCAGCACCCACTCGCGGGTGGTGTGGATGTTGCGGCCGGTGGAGAGGTCCATGACCGTGTCGGCGCCCCAGCGGGTCGCCCAGGTCATCTTCTCGACCTCCTCCTCGATGGAGGAAGTGACCGCGGAGTTGCCGATGTTGGCGTTGACCTTCACCAGGAACCGCTTGCCGATGATCATCGGCTCGATCTCCGGGTGGTTGACGTTGGCGGGCAGTACGGCCCTGCCCGCCGCGATCTCCTCGCGGACCACCTCGGGAGAAACGTTCTCGCGGACGGCCACGTACTCCATCTCCGGGGTGATCTCGCCCCGGCGGGCGTACGCGAGCTGCGTCACCGCCTCGCCGTCCCGGCTGCGGCGCGGCTGGCGCGGGCGGCCCGGGAAGACCGCGTCCAGGTTGCGCAGGCCACCTCGCGGCGAGGTGTGCTTGATCCCGTCGTCCTCGGGACGGACGGGCCGGCCCGCGTACTCGGCGGTGTCGCCGCGGGCGGTGATCCAGTTCTCCCGCAGCGGCGGCAGGCCCCTGCGGACGTCGGTCTCGACGAGCGGATCGGTGTACGGGCCGGAGGTGTCGTAGAGCGTGACCGACTGCCCGTTGGTGAGGTGCACCTGACGGACCGGCACCCGGAGGTCGGGGCGGGAGCCCTCGACATACCCCTTGTGCCAGCCGATGGACTTCCCGGCCTCCTGGGGCGTTTCGCCCATAATGGGCTGTTCGTCCTGGCTGAAGGCAGGCGTGCGCGCGTCCTTGTTGGTCATGAGACCTACTCCCTACGCCGGCATTACCCGGTAACAGGTTCGGCGGTCGACGCAGCGGCTTCCGTCGGGCGGCGTTTCCTGTGAAACATCACTCGTTCCACGTGAAACGTCGCGAATACGGAGGTCAGCGCCCTCTCAGCCCGGTGCTCCGAGCTCCCGCGTGTGCAAAGGTGCCTCCACGCTAGCGTCAATTCGGGCGCGGTGAACAGAGGGCCCCTGCCGTTCTTGCGATGATCGGGCGGTGACCTCGACACAGCAGCACCCCTATCCGCCCCCAGACCCGCGGCGCGGCAACGGCGCCACGCAGGGCGGCGGATCCGGCCACGGGGGCCATGGTGCCGGTGACGGACACATCCACGGGCAGGGCGAGCCGTACGACCAGGGGCACGCTCTCAGCCACGCCCGCCATCACGACAACGGCCAAGCCCACGGCCACGGGGAGGCCCATGGCCATTCGCCCGGTCCGAGTACCGGCCAGAGCGGCTCCGGGCCCGGCGGTGGTCACGGCCACTCGCACGGACACAGCCACAGCCACGGCCCTGCCGCGCCCGTCTCCAAGCATCTGCGCAAGGTCATCGCGGCCATCCTGATCCCCTTCACCGCCGCGGTCGTGGTCGGCCTGGTGGTGCTGTGGCCCGGCGGTGCCCCGTCGCACGAGCGCACCGGCGTCGGCTTCGACCGCCAGACGCAGGCGGCGACGGTCACCAAGGTCGTCTCGGTCAGCTGCAAGTCGGTCAACGCCTCCGGCGGCGGCTCGACCGGAGACACCTCCACCACCGACGGCACTTCCTCGAAGGAGGAGGGCGGCACCTGCAAGAAGGCCACGGTCCGGGTCGACGTCGGCAAGGACAAGGGCCGTACCTTCACCGAGATCGTGCAGCCCGATCAGTCGCGGCAGTTGCACGAGGGTGAGAAGGTCGTGGCCGCGTACGAACCCTCCGCACCCAAGGACCTGCAGTACTCGGTCACCGACGTGAACCGGAAGTTCCCGATGGCACTGCTGGCCGGGATCTTCGCACTCGCCGTGGTGGTGGTGGGCCGGCTGCGCGGTGTGATGGCGCTGGTCGCGCTGGCGGTCAGCTTCCTGGTGCTGACCCTGTTCATCCTGCCGGGAATCCTGCAGGGATCGAACCCGCTGCTGATGGCGGTGGTCGGGTCGAGCGCCATCATGCTGATCGCCCTGTACATCTGCCACGGGCTGTCGGCCCGGACCTCGGTGGCGGTGCTCGGCACGCTGGTCTCGCTGTGTCTGATCGGCCTGCTCGGCTCGGAGTTCATCGACTGGGCCGCGCTCACCGGCAACACCGACGACAACACCGGCCTGATCCACGGCCTGTATCCGTCGATCGACATGAGCGGTCTGCTGCTGGCCGGTGTCATCATCGGCTCGCTGGGTGTCCTGGACGACGTGACGGTGACCCAGACCTCGGCCGTCTGGGAACTGCACGAGGCCAACCCGACGATGGGCTGGCGCGGGCTGTACCGGGCGGGCATCCGCATCGGCCGTGACCACATCGCGTCCGTCGTCAACACCCTCGTGCTGGCTTATGCGGGTGCCGCGCTACCGCTGCTGCTGCTCTTCTCGATCGCGCAGAGCAGTGTGGCCACGGTCGCCAACAGCGAGCTGGTCGCCGAGGAGATCGTGCGCACCCTGGTCGGCTCGATCGGCCTGGTCGCCTCGGTGCCGGTCACCACGCTGCTCGCGGCCCTGGTGGTGTCCGCCGACCGGCCGGGCACGGAGACAGCCGTGCCCGTGGAGGCCGCGCCGGCCGCGGGACGCGGCGGGCGGGGACGGCGCCGGAAGCGGTGAGGCGCAGTGGACGGCCCGGGAGGAGGCCATCCACGAGGCACGAGGTGAGACACGGGCGGTCCACATGAGGAGAAGCGTTCCGGCTGGGGGTCGGCGCCGAACACGCAGAAGCGTTCCTGCGCGTCCTCACGCGACTCGTCGGAGCGGCGTGCGCCCTGTGCCGTAACGCTTCAGCCGGCACTCTGCTCCTCGGCCAGGATGCGGTCCAGGGCCTCGTCGAGATGGGCGTCGAAGTCGGCGAGCGAGCCCTCCTGGCCGAGCGGCACCAGCTTGTCCGTTCGGTCGAGGAAAGCCACCAACGGAGGTGCGGAGGACCGGAACACCGCCTGGTCGCCGCCGACCTGAAGCCGGATGAGTACCTCGCCCAGCACCTCGGCATCGGCGGGCGCGATGTGCACATCACCCTCGCCGCACGGCCGCCCCACCCCGTCGATCAGCAGCTCGCGGCCGAAGGCCCAGGTCACCGGCGCGTCCCCGGGCAGGTGGAAGGTGAGCCGGACGGCATAGGGATCACAGGTCTCGTAGCGCAACTCCACGGGGATGCGGAAGGAGAGCTCCTCCGAGACGAGAAAGCTCATCATGACTTCTGCTTGTACGGACTCGCGCATTGCCTACCCCGTCATATGACACCGACTGGCCGGGTTTTATCCCTTTGATGGTGGTCAAATCTTGCTGAACGTACACGGGAGATCACAAGGAGTGAGTTTTCAGATACTGATAGCGATCGCCAGGGACCCCAGATGCCGAGCCACTTCGGCCTGCAGCTGCCGGACGGCGGGCAGCAGCCGGTCGGCCTGGTGGAGGGGGAGGGAGACGGCGATGGTGGCGGCCGTGGTGCCGACGGTGAGGGGAATCGCCGCGCACACCGTCCCCAGTGCGTACTCCTGGCGCTCCACCACCGGTTCCATCCGCCGCGTCCGCTCCAGCCGCCGCAGCAGCGTCTGACCGTCACGGACCGTGTACGGGGTGAGGGGCCGCACGGGATGGCGGCCCAGATGGTCGCGGCGGACGTCCTCGTCCAACTGGGAGAGGAGACACTGGCCGACGGCGTGCGCGTGCCCGGTCTCGCGGAAACCGGCCCACTCCTCGACCGCCGGGGTACCCGGGGAGTCGGAGACGCACATGACATCGATCTCGCCGTCCCGGTACATGGCGTAATACACCGGGACACCGATCGAATCGCGCCAGTGGGCGAGGGTGTCGACGACCGCGCTGCGACGTTTCTGCTGCGCCCCGCTGCTGCTCAGCCGCTCCGCCGCCTCGCCGAGGAAGAAGAGCCCCTTGTCGCGGCGCAGATAGCCCTCGTGGACCAGGGTGCGCAGCAGGTGGTAGGCGGTGGGCAGCGCGAGGCCCGTTTCACGGGCCAGTTGTTTGGCGGGTGCGCCGTGTGCGTGTCCGGCGACGCACTCCAGCAGGCGCATCGCGCGCTGCACGGAGCCGATGAGCGTGGCCGAGTGCGGCTGTGCGGGGTCGACCGGGGTGGCCGGCCGCTGTACGGGGGGTGTGCTGGAACGTCGTTGGGCGGGGGGTGCTGGATGTTCCGTGGGTGCGGGGGCGGCGTCAAGCGTGGCCAAGGGTCACTCCCGGAGCGCGAGGGGGTCAGCGACTCTAACCGTCCGCCGGCGCTCCCGGTCCGCCTGTACGGGAAACTTCCCTCCCCCGAGGGAACCGGTGATTCCTGTTACCGGCCACCGATTCCCACGGTCCTCACCAGTCGCTCTTCGACGAGGAGTTCGACATGAACTTCCGCACGATGTAGATCAGTCCGCCGACCAGCGCCACGAAGATCAGCAGCTTGAAGAGCACGAAGACCACCCAGCTGATCACGGCCGTGATCAGGCCGCCGAACACCACCAGCGCGATGACCGGCACCGCGATCCACTTCACCCACCACGGCAGACCCGTGAAGATCTCTCGCATTGCCCTGTCCTCCGCCTTCTCGTGCGCTCCGGCACGTACGGTCTCGTGCGTCCCGCACGATGCGATGTCCTGCACTCGATGCTAGAGCCGCGAGGGGGCCGTTCGGAGGTCTCTGATCCCTTGTCCTCCCCTGACCCTTCCCCTAGGGAACCCCGAGAGCCGACGTCAGGCCTCGGGGGGAGAGAAGACGACCAGAACCCTCAGATCCTCACTGATGTGATGGAACTTGTGGGCCACCCCGGCCGGAACGTACACCACACTGCCGCGCGCCACCTGCGTGGTCTCCATGCCGACCGTGATCGCGGCGCGGCCGCTGACGACGAAGTAGACCTCGTCCTGGTTGTGCGGCTGTTGCGGGTCGTGCGAGCCCGCGTCGAGGGCGTAGAGACCGACCGACATGTTCCGTTCCCGCAGGAACTGCAGGTATGCCCCGTCGTTGGCGGCGCGTTCCGCCTCCAGTTCGTCCAGCCGGAATGCCTTCATCTCGGTTGTCGCCCTCGCCTCACTATTTGCATCCGATCTCTTCTGTCACGATCAGACACATGAAGAATTTCGTAGTCAAGACGATCGCCAACGCGGGCGCTCTGGCGGTCGCCGTGTGGCTGCTCGACAAGATCACCCTGACCGGCGACAGCACCGCCAAGAAGGTCTGGACGCTGATCCTGGTGGCCCTGGTCTTCGGCCTGGTGAACTTCCTGGTCAAGCCGATCGTGAAGGTCCTGACCTTCCCGCTGTTCATCCTCAGCCTCGGCCTGATCACCCTGGTGGTCAACGCGCTGATGCTGCTGCTGACGTCGTGGGTGTGCGACAAGCTCGACCTGAGCTTCCACGTGGACGGCTTCTGGACGGCCGTCCTGGGCGGTCTGATCATCTCGATCGTGTCCTGGGCGCTCAACATGGTCCTTCCCGACACGGACTGAGCACCCGATGACCTACCGCGTCTGCTTCGTCTGCACCGGCAACATCTGCCGTTCCCCGATGGCCGAATCCGTCTTCCGTGCCCGCGTGACCGAGGCCGGGCTCGACGACCGTGTCGAGGCCGAGAGCGCCGGCACCGGCGGCTGGCACGAGGGCGACGGCGCCGACCCGCGCACCGTCCGCGTCCTCGCGGAGCACGGCTACGACAGCGACCACACCGCCCGCCGGTTCCAGGCGTCCTGGTTCGCCCGGCTCGACCTCGTGATCGCCCTGGACTCCGGCCACCTCAAGACCCTACGGCGCCTGGCCCCCACCGAGCAGGACGCGCGCAAGGTGCGCCTGCTCCGCTCGTACGCCCGCCCGTCGCCCGACCACCACCCCTCAACGAGTGCTTCGCACACCCCTTCGGATTCGGCAGGCGACGACCTCGACGTACCGGATCCGTACTACGGCGGTCTGGACGGCTTCGAGGAGTGCCTTGAGATGGTGGAGGCGGCGAGCGAGAGGCTGCTCGCCGCGGTGCGGGACGAAGTGGAGGGAACGGCGGCATGACCGAGGCGGCCATGGGCGAGGGCACACGCGCGGTGCGCGCGGGACTGCCCGAGCCGGTCAAGAACGAGCCGACCCTGCCCGGGCCGGTCTTCGCCGCGCACTTCCATCTGCCGGGCGAGGTGAGCGGCCCGTACGCCTACGGGCGCGACGAGAACCCGACCTGGACCCATCTGGAGCGGGCCATCGGCGAGTTGGAGGCGCCCGGCGATGCGGACGTCGAGACGCTGGTGTTCGCGTCCGGTGTGGCAGCCGTCTCGGCGGTGCTCTTCTCCCAGCTGAGCGTCGGGGACGCGGTCGTTCTGCCCTCCGACGGCTACCAGGTGCTGCCTCTGGTCCGCACCCAGCTGGAGGCGTACGGCATCGAGGTGCGCACCGCACCGACCGCCGGCGACGCCCAGCTCGACGCCCTGGACGGGGCGAAGCTGCTGCTGATCGAGACGCCGTGCAACCCCGGGCTCGACGTCTGCGACATCCGGCGGCTCGCCGAGGCGGCACACGCGCGTGGCGCCCTCGTCGCCGTCGACAACACCCTCGCCACCCCCCTCGGCCAGCGGCCGCTGGCACTGGGCGCCGACTTCTCCATGGCCAGCGGCACCAAACAGCTCACCGGCCACGGGGACGTGCTGCTGGGGTACGTCGCCGGGCGCGACGGGGCGGCCATGGCCGCCGTACGCCGCTGGCGCAAGATCATCGGGGCGATCTCCGGGCCCATGGAGGCCTGGCTGGCCCATCGCTCCCTCGCCACCCTCCAGTTGCGGGTGGACCGGCAGAACGCGACCGCCCTCGTGCTCGCGGAGGCACTGCGCGAGCGGCCCGAGGTGACCGCCCTGCGCTATCCCGGGCTGTCCGACGACCCGGCGCACAAGATCGCCTCGCAGCAGATGCGCCGCTACGGCTCGGTGATCTCCTTCACGCTGCCCACGCGCGCGTGTGCCGAGCGTTTCCTCGAGGCCCTGCGGCTGGTCGACGATGCCACGAGCTTCGGCGGGGTGCGTTCCACGGCCGAGCGGCGGGGACGCTGGGGCGGGGACGACGTACCGGAGGGCTTCATCCGGCTGTCGGTCGGGGCGGAGGATCCCGAAGATCTCGTGGCCGATGTGCTGCGCGCGCTCGACGAGTCGGACCGGTGACCGGATTACGGACATCCCCACGGGTCCGGCTACGCATAACGGACGGTCCGAGCCTCCCCCCTCGTGGCTCGGACCGTCCCGGTTCTCGCGCGCCAAGAACCGCGCGACCAAGGCTAGTTGACTCTGCGTCAGTGTCCAATCACTGTAGCGACAGAGACCTATCGACTTATTTATAGTTGGGGACCTGCCCGGGGGCCGGAAAGGGGCAGGGCGAACGGGAGGGTGTGCGATGGATCTGGCCTTGCTGCGCACCTTCGTCACCGTGCACCGGGCCGGCTCCTTCACCCGCGCCGCCGCCCTGCTCGGACTCTCGCAGCCCGCCGTGACCTCCCAGATCCGGACCCTGGAACGACAGCTGGGCCGCCCGCTCTTCCTGCGCCAGGCCCGCGGAGTGACCCCCACGACCATCGGCGACGAACTCGCCCACAAGGCCGCCCCACATCTCGACGCCCTCGTGGAGATAGCGGAACGCGGCCTCGACGACGACTCCTCGGTGCGCACCCTGCACCTCGCCGGCCCGCCCGAGTTCACCGCCGAACGTGCCCTTCCGGCTCTCACGGAGCTCGCCGGCGACGACGGCCAGGGCTTCGCGCTGCGCGCTTCGTTCGGGAACGCCGAGGAGACCCTGGAGGGGCTGTCCGCCGGTCACCATGACCTGGCCATCAGTACGGTCCGGCCGCGCGGCACTCTGCTCGCTGCCACCGCGCTCTGCGACGAGGAGCATGTACTGGTCGCCGCTCCACGCTGGTCCGATGAGATCGATGTCGGCGCGGTTCGCGGCAAGGGCTCGGCCGCCCTGGAGAACCTGCCGGTCGTCGAGGTCCATGAGTCGCTGCCGTTCGTCTCGCGTTACTGGGGCTCCGTCTTCGACACCCGTCCAGCCGCCTCGGGCAAGGTCGTTGTGCCCGATCTGCGCGCGGTCCTCGCCTGTACGGTCGCGGGTGCCGGCCTCGCCGTGCTGCCCCGGTATCTGTGCGCGGCCGCCCTGGAGCGCGGCGAGGTCGTGGCACTGCACGATCCCGCGGTGCCGCCGTTGCGGACGTACTTCCTCGTGGTGCGCACCGGCACACTCGCCATGCCCCATGTGGCACGGGCACACGAGTGGCTCCAGCACGCGGCCTCGGACTGGGGCTGAGCGCGTTCTGCGGAGTTAACGCCATGCGTCCATACGGTGGCGCTTCGCGATGTTTCACGTGGAACCAGCTGGGCCACATTTCTCCCATGACCGTCCGACCCGTGGTCAAGCGCACCGCCCGTGCCGTCCTCCTGGACGGCGACTACCTGATTCTGATCAAGCGCACCAAGCCTGGTGTCGATCCCTACTGGGTCACCCCCGGTGGCGGGGTCGAGCCGGAGGACACCACCGTCGTCGACGCCCTGCACCGCGAGGTGGACGAGGAGCTCGGCGCCAAGATCACCGACGTGGTGCCCTGCTTCGTGGACACCGTGGAGCACATCGGCGACAACGGCAGCGCGACCGGCGTGAAGGTGCAGCACTTCTTCGTCTGCCGGCTGGAGTCGATGGACCCGGCCCTGCGGCACGGCCCCGAAGTCGAGGAGCCCGCCGGCGAGTACGAGATCGTGCGCGTCCCCTTCACCCGAGTGGGGATCGCCTCTGTGCACCTCGTACCGCTGTCGCTGCGGCACTACCTGGACGGCAACATCGAGGGTGTGCGGGCCATGCACGCCCCGGATCTCGGATGACGGATCAGTAGCCGACGACGACCAGTTCCTCTACCGAGTCATGCCGGATGCGGTGTGCGGGGATACCGACGTCCCGCAGCGCGGTGATCCCGTTGCGGATCATTCCGGGCGGGCCGGAGAGATAGGCGTCGTACTCGATCCACGGGCCGTACCCGCGGATGGCGTCGGGGAGCTGGAGGTGCGCCTGCTGGTCGACGAACGCCCGGACCGCGAGCCAGGGATGGATCTGCTGGAGCCGGAGCAGGTTGTCGATGTCGTACAGATCGTGGTCGGTGCGGGCGCCGTAGAACACCTCGACCGGGCGGCGCGTGCCGCGTTCGGCGATGTCCTCGACCATCGCCTTGATGGGTGCGATGCCGGTACCGCCGCCCAGGCAGAGCAGTCCGGTGTCCCTCGTGTGGTCGACGGTCATCGAACCGCCGGGCGGGCCGAGGCGGACGACGTCACCGGGGCGGGCTCGGTGCACCAGCGAGTTGGAGACCCAGCCTGCCGGGACGGCCTTCACATGGAACGTGAGCAGGCCGTCCGAGCGGGGCGCGGAGGCGAAGGAGTAATGCCGCCACACCCGCGGCCACCAGGCTGTCTCCAGGCTCGTGTACTGCCCGGCGAGGAAGGGGTACGGCTGGTCCGGCCGGACCGTGAGCACCGCGACGTCCGCGGTCCTGAGGTCGTGGGCGACGATCTCCGCATGCCACCAGGCCGGTGCGCGCAACTCGGCCGTGGCCGCCGCGTCGATCATCACCTGGGACATCGTCGTGTACGCCCGTACCCAGGCCGCCTCCGTCTCGGGGTCCCAGATGCCAGAGGCGTACCTGCTCAGCGCGCCGATGAGGCACTCGCCGACGGCCGGGTAGTGCTCGGCCCGGGTGCCGTACTTGCGATGGCCGCGGCCCAGGTTCTGGAGGTACTCGACCAGGACGGGTGTGTTGTCGATGTGCTCGGCCGCGGTGAGCAGCGCCTTCAGCAGCCGGTCCCGCTGGGTGTCCATGGCGGCCGGGAACAACGAACGCAGTTCGGGATGGCGGACGAAGAGCAATGCGTAGAAGTACGAAGTGACCTTGTCGGCGATCGGACCGACCTCGACCATGGTGCCGCGGATTCGGATCGCGTCCGGGGAGGCGCCCTGCGTCTGCTGTGCAGCGCGCTGTGGCGGGACACGCTGTTCGAAGGCGCCGGGTGCGGGGGGCCCGGTCGGGGGCACGAAGGGGCCGGGCGTCGCGTGCTGCCCGCCGAGCGGGGCCTGAGCGGCCCCCTGAAGGCGTGGCGGTTCCACCGTCGGCCGTATTCGCTCCCGAGGCTCTGCGGACGCAGGAGGGCGGCTCTCAGGCGATTCCTGTCCGCTCCCCGGACCCACGACCGGAGGCCCTGCAGCGGGGTCGAACGCGGGCCTGTCGTGGGGCGCGAACCAGTGGCCTCCGCCGGCCCCGTCGTTGCCCGCCGACGTGGTGGTCGGAGCGTCCATGGTGTGCCCTCGCCTCGAACATCTTGCGGTCGGTCTGCGCACTTCACTCGGAAGGTGCTTGCTTTCCCCCGTTGACGACTAGCTCTCCCTGGTCGGGCCCCGTGGCCGACACGACCACATTCAACCCGCGATTCCCCGCGTACGGACAAGTAAGGCGAGAGTGTGACATGGGCCGCAATCACTCCCGCGGGAGCGTCCCGCCCCGGACGTTGACCGGAGTCGACCCTACCGGCCGTCGCCCCGCGCACAAGTCCCCCCTGCCTCCCCCGTGAATCTGGCAACGGGCGAACCTCAGGTTCCCTCAATTACCGGGCGCCGCACGCCAATTCATAGGCATCCCATAGATCCCTGCCCGTGTAGGAGTACGTCGCCAGACCGGCGAGATGTCCGTCCGCATTGACCGCCACGGACACCGGAACCGCGGCGAACAAGTCCCTGTCCGACATCGAGTCGCCGTAGGCGACGCAGTCCGCCCGACCGACCCCGAACTGCTCACACAGGCGGTCCGCGATGGTCACCTTGGCGGCGGCGGTGAGCACTCCCGCCGGGTCCACCGGTTCGACGAACGGCACCGACGGGAAGCGCGATCCGAAGGCCGCATGGGCTCCCCAGTCCAGCAGACGCTCCACGAAGAACGAGGGCGACAGTGAGACCACCGCGCAGTAATCTCCCGATCCCCTGATCTCGGCCCAGACGTCCCGGATACGGACGAGCCACGGCGCGCCGTCGAATGCCGCCTTCACATGCGCGTCGGTCAGCTCGGCCCAAAGGGTGTACACCCGCGTCGCATACTCCGGCGGATCTATCCGTCCCGCCGAAATCGCCCGGTCGAGCTCCATGGTCTCTGCTTCCAGACCGAGTTGACGGGATATCTCGACGGGTGCGGAGGTTCCGTGCAGCAATGTGCCGTCGAGATCGAAGAGATGAAGTCTCGCCATGGTCCCGAGGCTAACGGGAAGCAGTCGCGGCCCTCGGCGCGGCCACCGACGGCTGCCAGACCCGCGATGTTTCACGTGAAACGTCGCGGGTCTGTCCAGGGGCTGAGCCGGGGGCTACGACATGGCCAAAAGCGCGTGCGTGTGCCCTGAAACAGGTGGACGCCAGGGGTCTCGGTCGGCAAGCCTGACCTGCGTGTCAACTCCTTCCGACGCCGCTCTGCCCATTCGGCGACTGACGCCACGCGATCTCAGCGCCTGCGCCGACCTGTCCGAGGATCGGGGGTGGCCCCGTGAGGAACACAAGTGGCGCTTGCTCCTCACGGCCGGGAAGGGATACGGCATCGACGACCCCGGCGGAGGCCTGGTCGCCGCCTGCGTCATCACGGAGTACGGCCCGAGGGAACGCCCGCATCTCGGCGCGATCGGCATGGTCCTGGTCGCCGAACGGCACGCCCGCCAGGGCATCGGCCGCCGGCTGATGCGGCACATCGTCTCGGCGATGGGGACGACTCCCCTGACCCTGTACGCGACGCCGTACGGCCGTCCGCTCTACGAGGAGCTGGGGTTCAAGGTCACGGGACGTTCGGAGATGCTGTCCGGGCCTTTCACTCCGGGCGGAGCCGAGCCCCGGGTGGCGACCCGGCCGGCCACCGCCGAGGACCTCGGTTCCATCCTCCGGCTGGACGAGGAGGCGTTCGGCGCCGACCGCACCCCTCTCATCACTCGGCTGCCCGCTTTCTCGGACCTGCTGCACGTAGCCGTGGACGACGGGCGAGTCGTCGGATACGCGGCCGCCTGGCCCAACATGGACACACATGTCGTCGGGCCGCTGATCGCCCGCGACACCGAGACGGCGAAGTCCCTGATCGCCTCGCTCGCCGCGCACACCGATCGCCCGCTCCGTACCGACGTCGACGTCCGGCACGAGGAACTGCTGGCCTGGGCGAAGGCGCGGGGGCTGGCCTCCGTCGCCATGAACTCCGTCATGACCTACGGCATCACGGAGTCACCGGGAGACTGGACACGACGGTTCGCGCCGCTGACGGTCGCGGCAGGCTGAGAGGCCTTCGACACGGCGAACGCCGGCTCCCTGAGGGAGCCGGCGTTCCACGTCGAGCGGGGTTGCTGTCAGACGAGTGCCTGTACAGCGGCGGAGGCGAACCCGTGGTCCTGGTCGGGCGCACCGCCGCCGACACCGATCGCCCCGATGAGCCGGCCGTCCCGCTGGACGGGGACACCCCCCGCGATGAACAGCAGCGGCCGGTCGAGCGCCGTGGGCAGGGTGTGGAAGAGGCCACCGGGCTGGACGGCGTCGACGAGGTCGGCAGTGGGGGTGTTCAGCTGAAGCGCCGTGTAGGCCTTGCGGGTGCTGGTCTCGCCGGAGATCAGCACGGCGCGGTCGTCCCGCCGGAAGGCCAGCAGATGGCCTCCGGCGTCCAGGACGGTGACGCTGACGGTGACCCCGGCGGCCTCGGCGGCTCGGCCGGTCTCGGTGATCAGGAACTCGGCGTCCTGGATGGTGAGCGGGGCGACGGTGGTGGTGCTCATGGTTCTCCTTGGATGCTGCTGACGTGCGGTGGGAAGTGCGTGCGGTCAGTGGTGGACCGACGCCCGCCGACCGGCGGGCGTGCCACCGGCGACCACTGCGCTCGGGGCGCTGTCGCGGCGCTCCAGCGCGGCCGACAGGAAGGCGAGGACGAGGGCGGCCGCGGCGAGGGCGGCGCCGACCCAGTTGGGGGAGGTGTAGCCGAAGCCGGCGGCGATCACGATGCCGCCGAGCCAGGCGGACAGGGCGTTGCCGAGGTTGAAGGCGCCGATGTTCACGGCGGAGGCCAGGGTGGGGGCGCCGTGCGCCTGGTCAAGGACGCGCTTCTGGAGCGGCGGGACGGTGGCGAAGCCCAGGGCGCCGATCAGGGCGACGGTCACGGCAGCCGCGATCTTGCTGTGCGCGGTGAGCGTGAAGAGGGCGAGGACGACGGCCAGGGCGCCCAGGGACACGTACAGCATGGGCATCAGGGCGCGGTCGGCGAACCGGCCGCCGACGAGGTTGCCGCCGACCATACCGAGGCCGAAGAGGACCAGCAGCCAGGTGACGGAGCCGTCGGCGAAGCCGGTGACATGGGTCATCATCGGTGCGATGTAGGTGATGGCCGCGAAGACCCCGCCGAAGCCGAGGACGGTCATCGCCATGGCGAGCAGGACCTGGGTGTTCTTGAACGCGGCCAGCTCGTGCCGCAGGTGCACGCCCTCCGGGCTGGGCAGTTCGGGAACCAGCTTGGCGATGCCGGCCAGGCCGACGACGCCGAGGGCGGCGACGATGCCGAAGGTGACGCGCCAGCCGGCGTGCTGCCCCACGAGGGTGCCGAGCGGGACGCCGATGACGTTGGCGACGGTGAGGCCGGTGAACATCATCGCGATGGCCCCTGCCTTCTTGCTCGGTGCGACCAGCTCGGCCGCCACGACCGAGCCGATGCCGAAGAAGGCGCCATGGGCGAGGGAGGCGACCACCCGGCCGATCAGCATGACGGCAAAGACGGGGGCCACGGCGGTCAGCAGGTTGCCGGCGATGAAGAAGCCCATCAGCAGCATCAGCATCCGCTTGCGAGGAACCCTCGTGCCCAGCACGGTCATCAGCGGTGCGCCGATCACCACACCAAGCGCGTAACCGGTGACGAGCAGGCCGGCGGTCGGGATGGAGACCCCGAAGTCACCCGCGACCTCGGGCAGCAAGCCCATGATCCCGAATTCGGTCGTTCCGATTCCGAAGGCCCCGATCGCGAGGGCCAGAAGCGCGAGAGGCATGGAGGTACGACCTTCCCAGACGATTACAGATGCGCTTTACGTGCGTTCACAATAATTGCAGACGCGGGCTATGTGCAAGCGATGGATATTGCACACCTGCTCTATCCTGGGTTCAGCCGCTCCGGGACGGAGGAGAACACCAATGACAGCGACGGACCCCGCACTCACCGCCCTCGCCCAGGGCTGGTGCGCCCTCTCCCTGCTCCACGGGAGGATCGAGGCACACATCGAGCGCGCCCTTCAGGCCAAGCACGACCTGAGCGTGCGCGAGTACTCCCTGCTCGACGTCCTCAGCCGACAGCACGACGGCGAAGGGGGCCATCTGCAGATGAAGCAGGTCGCCGACGCGGTCGTCCTCAGCCAGAGCGCCACCACCCGGCTGGTCACGCGCCTGGAGGACCGCGGTCTCCTGGAGCGCTATCTCTGCCCGACCGACCGCCGTGGCATCTACACGAACGTCACCGAGGCCGGCCTGCAACTGCTGGAGAAGGCTCGCCCCACCAACGACACGGCGCTGCGCGAAGCCCTCGACGAGGCGGCCAGGAACCCGGAACTGGCTCCCCTGGTCCGGGCCGTGGAGTCGCTGCACGTGCCCGCATAGGCTGCGGGCATGGGAGACCTTGACATACGCACCGCGGTCGCCGACGACATCCCGGCCATCGTCGGCATGCTCGCCGACGACCCGCTGGGCGCCAAGCGGGAATCACCGGACGACCTGACGCCCTATCTGAGCGCCCTGGAACGACTCAGCGCCGACCCCAACCAGCAGCTGGTCGTGGCCGTCCGCGAAGGCCGCATCGTCGGCACACTCCAGCTCACGGTCATCCCCGGACTGTCGAGGCGCGGTGCCACCCGGTCGATCATCGAAGGCGTGCGTATCCACGCCGACGAGCGCGGCAGCGGCCTGGGCACCCGGTTCATCGGGTGGGCGATCGACGAATCCCGCCGCCAGGGCTGCCAGTTGGTCCAGCTGACCTCGGACATGTCACGGATCGACGCCCATCGTTTCTACGAGCGGCTCGGCTTCTCCGCCTCGCACGTGGGCTTCAAGCTTGAACTCTGATCCTCAACGGCTCGTGGCCGAACGGAGTAATCGCACGGGGGCGGTGTTTCACGTGAAACATCGCCCCCGACTTCTCGTCCGCTAGCCGATCCCCCGCCATCCCTCGGGATCCACCCCACCGGGCACGGGAGCCGTCTCGTCGTACGGCTGACGCGTGAACACAAACGATCCGAGGTCCAGATGGCTCACGGTGCCGTCCGGACGCCGTACGGGCCGCAGCAGCTCTCCGGCGTAGTAGCCCTCCAGGCCGGTCCAGGTGCCATCGCCGTTGGATCGGAATCGGGCTCGGCGGCCGGCACCGGTCAGCGGTCCCAGCGAGACGAGCCCGTCGGCCGTCATCCGCAGTACAAAGGGATGTGTACCCCAGTACCACTGGCCCGCCAACTCGAGCACGGACGGGTCGACTTGGGCCAGAGGACGCCATGGCTCGGGGATGCGTGGCTCGGCCTCCGCGACAATGCGGACCAGGTCCGCACCAGTGGCGGACAGCAGCGGGCCGGAGGTGCAGTTCGCCAGCACCACGGCCGCCACATCGTCGTCCACACTGATGGTGAGGTTGGCCAGGAAGCCGGGCAGCGAGCCGGAGTGCCCGACGAGCAGTCTGCCGTCACGGCGCTGGATCTGCAGGCCGAGGCCGTAGGTGGCACCGTCCAGCACGTCGGCGGGCTCTGCGGGGGCTGCCGGGGTGCGCATCTCCCGCACCGACTCGGCACTCAGCACGCGGTCGTCCCCGGCCGCCAGGAACATGGCGAAGCGGGCCAGGTCGCCGGTGGTCGACCAGAGCTGCCCGGCCGGTGCCATCCGGCCGAGGTCCTCCAACGGCTCCGGCAGCATGGCGTCGGCCCAGGGATGTACCGCCCAGCCACCGGCGTGCGGCGCCTGCGGCTGGGCGCTCGTGCGGTCGAGGCCCAGAGGTTCGAGCACCTCCCGCCGCAGCACCTCCTCCCAGGGAGCACCGCGG
The DNA here is from genome assembly GCF_042720695.1 of Streptomyces sp. NPDC058457. NCBI lineage: Bacteria > Bacillati > Actinomycetota > Actinomycetes > Kitasatosporales > Streptomycetaceae > Streptomyces > Streptomyces sp. NPDC058457. The sequence continues at coordinate 29,683 of NZ_JBHXLU010000010.1, forward strand.
AGTTCCTCGACCAGCGCGCCGAGCAGGGTGTAGCCGGGGTTGGAGTAGTGGTGGCGACGGCCGACCGGATGCAGCAGGGGCTGCTCACCGAGGACATCGCTCAGCTCCGGCCGCAGTGAGCCCGGGGTGCGCTCCCACCAGGGAGCAGGCGACTCGGCCGCCAGGCCGCCGGTGTGCGCGAGGAGTTCGGCGATGGTCGCCTCCCCCGCCCCGGTGCCCGGCAGGTGTTTCTCCAGTGGGTCACCGAGGTCGAGCAGCCCTTCGTCACGCAGCCTCATTACCAGAACGGCCGTGAACGTCTTGGTGATCGAACCGATCCGGTACTGCACGTTCTCGTCCGGTCCATGCCCGTCCACCGAGGTCCGCGCCCCATGCCAGACGGTCCGCCCGCCTCGCACGACCGCTGCCACCAGCGACGGCGCCCGGCCTTCGGACTGGGCCACGGCGATCCGATGCAACAGCGCCCGCCGGGTGGCGGGGAGCAGCTCTTCCTGGAATGTCGTCATGCGCCCAGTCCACCTGGTGAGCGGACCGGCGTCGAGTTCATTTCGGTGGCGCCGACCAGGTCAGCGCCGCTCCCCGGCAGGGATCAGGTCTGTGCCATGTCCACGAAGCGGGAGTAGTGCCCCTGGAAGGCCACGGTGATCGTCGCCGTCGGGCCGTTTCGGTGCTTGCCGACGATGATGTCCGCCTCGCCCGCGCGCGGCGACTCCTTCTCGTAAGCGTCCTCGCGGTGGAGCAGGATGACCATGTCGGCGTCCTGCTCGATAGAGCCGGACTCACGCAGGTCGGACACCATCGGCTTCTTGTCCGTGCGCTGCTCGGGACCACGGTTGAGCTGCGAGAGCGCGATCACCGGGACCTCCAGCTCCTTGGCCAGCAGCTTGAGGTTTCGCGACATGTCCGACACCTCCTGCTGACGGCTCTCGGAACGTTTGCCGCCGGACTGCATCAGCTGGAGATAGTCGATGATCACGAGCTTGATGTCATTGCGCTGCTTGAGCCGGCGGCACTTGGCACGGATCTCCATCATCGACAGGTTCGGGGAGTCGTCGATGTAGAGCGGCGCGGCCGAGACGTCCGGCATCCGGCGTGCCAGCCGGGTCCAGTCCTCGTCGGTCATCGTGCCGGACCGCATGTGGTGCAGGGCGACCCGGGCCTCGGCGGACAGCAGACGCATCGCGATCTCGTTGCGGCCCATTTCGAGGGAGAAGATGACGCTGGGCAGGTTGTTCTTGATGGACGCGGCACGGGCGAAGTCGAGGGCGAGGGTCGACTTGCCCATGGCGGGACGGGCGGCGATGACGATCATCTGCCCCGGGTGCAGGCCGTTGGTGAGCGAGTCGAGGTCGGTGAAGCCGGTGGGAACGCCGGTCATCTCGCCGGTACGGGATCCGATCGCCTCGATCTCGTCGAGAGCACCCTCCATGATGTCGCCGAGCGGCAGGTAGTCCTCGCTGGTCCGCTGCTCGGTGACGGCGTAGATCTCGGCCTGGGCGCTGTTGACGATCTCGTCGATGTCGCCGTCGGCCGCGTATCCCATCTGTGTGATCCGCGTGCCCGCCTCGACCAGCCGACGCAGCACCGCCCGCTCGTGGACGATCTCCGCGTAGTACTCGGCGTTCGCCGCCGTCGGCACCGTCTGGACGAGGGTGTGCAGATAGGAAGCGCCTCCCACCTTGTTGATCTCGCCGCGTTTGGTGAGCTCGGCGGCGATGGTGATGGGGTCGGCCGGCTCGCCCTTCGCGTAGACGTCGAGGATCGCCTGGTAGATCGTCTCGTGTGCCGGCTTGTAGAAGTCGTGGCCCTTGAGGATCTCGACGACGTCGGCGATGGCGTCCTTGGAGAGCAGCATGCCGCCGAGCACGGACTGCTCGGCGTCCAGGTCCTGTGGAGGAACCCGCTCGAAGGTGGCGCCCCCGCCCTCCCAGTCTCCGCTGTCCCGGCCCCGGTCGTGCCGATCGTCCCGACCGCGGCCGCCCTCGTTCCGTCGGCGGGAGGCGGGCAGACGATCACCGGGACCGGCGTCGGCCCACGGATCGTCCAAGGGCTCGGAAATGCTCACCGAGCCACCTCCTCCCGTCCGCACCGCGGACCTCGCCATGCCCTCTTTTGTACGGCACGGCACTGACAACTAGGACGCCCCATTCCGGTTCTGGACGCGTCGGTTTTGTGAGGTTTCCGAGGCCGTGACAAGGAGCGGGTGCCGGACCACGGTAGGCCCGCGGGCACCGTCAGCCAATCTGGTTATCCACAGGCCATGTGGACGACCGCCCGTATGCTGTGGAGAACCCGCCAAAACCTGTGCACGACGCGGTGGACAGCCCTGTGAACAAGCCCTCGATCTCTGTCCACAATGGGATCTGACCTGCACCTTTCCCATCCACCGGCTGTGCAGAAGAAAAACTTTCCCAGTCGGATCAAGATCGCTTCGAACAGTGCGCGACGGCACGGGCCGCGCAACCCCAAGTAAGGGTCACAAGACAATTGCATCTCTTACCTGTGGACGATTAGATTAGCGCTCATGTCACTGGCTCCCCCGATCCCCAAGGCCACCCGGCGGCGGCACGACCGAGAGATCGTCGCACTGGCCGTCCCGGCCTTCGGCGCACTCGTCGCAGAGCCGCTTTTCGTCATGGCCGACAGCGCGATCGTCGGCCATCTCGGCACCGCACAGCTCGCCGGTCTCGGGATCGCCTCGGCCCTCCTGACCACCGCCGTCAGCGTCTTCGTCTTCCTCGCCTACGCCACCACGGCCGCCGTCGCCCGCCGGGTCGGCGCCGGCGATCTCCAGGCGGCCGTCCGCCAGGGCATGGACGGCATCTGGCTGGCACTACTGCTGGGTGCCGCCGTCATCGCCGTCGCCCTGCCCCTCGCCCCCGGCATCGTGGACGTCTTCGGCGCCTCGGCCACCGCGGCCCCCTACGCGACCACCTACCTGAGGATCTCCTCCCTCGGCATCCCGGCCATGCTGATCGTGCTCGCCGCCACCGGCGTCCTGCGCGGCCTCCAGGACACCCGGACGCCGCTGTACGTCGCCGTAGCGGGGTTCATCACCAACGCCGGGCTCAATGCGGCGCTTGTCTACGGTGTCGGACTGGGCATCGCCGGCTCGGCCTGGGGCACGGTCATCGCCCAGTGCGGAATGGCAGCGGTCTATCTGACCATCGTTGTGCGCGGCGCACGCAGGCATGGTGCTTCGCTGCGCCCCGATGCCGCCGGGATACGGGCCTCGGCGCAGGCCGGCGTACCCCTGCTTGTCCGGACGCTCTCGCTGCGTGCCATCCTCATGATCGCCACCGCTGTGGCAGCCCGGCTTGGTGATGCAGACGTCGCCGCTCATCAGATCGTGCTGTCGCTGTGGAGTCTGCTCGCCTTCGCCCTGGACGCGATAGCGATAGCCGGGCAGGCCGTCATCGGCCGCTATCTCGGGGCGGACGACGGTGTCGGCGCCCGCGAAGCCTGCCGGCGGATGGTCCAGTGGGGCATCGCCACCGGAGTGGTCCTGGGCTTGCTGGTGATCGCCAGCCGACCGCTCTTCATCCCCTTGTTCACCGGCGACCCCACCGTGAAGAACACCGCGCTGCCAGCGCTGCTCATCGTGGCACTCTCCCAGCCGATCTCCGGCGTGGTCTTCGTGCTCGACGGCGTGCTGATGGGCGCCGGAGACGGGCCGTATCTAGCCGGGGCCATGGTCCTGACTCTTGCGGTCTTCACGCCGGTGGCACTGATCGTCCCCGCCCTCGGCGGCGGACTCACGGCGCTCTGGGGAGCCATGACGCTGATGATGGCCGTACGGATGCTCACCCTCTGGCTGCGTGCCCGCTCCGGCCGGTGGATCGTGACCGGTGCGACGCGCTGACCGATGCGCCCTGCCGACGGTTTCACGTGAAACAGCGCGGGCTGTCACGTTTCACGTGAAACACCCACCGCTCCACATCGTCGTCAGCACAGCGAAAGGGGCCGCACCCTCCACGGGTACGACCCCTTTCGGCTACTGCTCAAGCCGAGCGCAGCATCAGCCCGCGACGACCTCGATGTTGACCTTGGCGGCAACCTCGGGGTGCAGACGCACGGACGTCTCGTGGGCGCCCAGGGTCTTGATCGCCGAACCGACCTCGATGCGGCGCTTGTCGACCTCGGGGCCACCGGCGGCCTTGATCGCCGAAGCGATGTCGGCCTGGGTGACGGAACCGAAGAGGCGACCGGCGTCGCCGGCACGGACGGCCAGGCGAACCTTGACGCCCTCGAGCTGAGCCTTCACCTGGTTGGCCTGCTCGATGGTCTGGATCTCGTGGATCTTGCGAGCACGACGGATCTGCTCGACGTCCTTCTCGCCACCCTTGGTCCAGCGGATCGCGAACTTCCGCGGGATCAGGTAGTTGCGTGCGTAGCCGTCCTTGACGTCGACAACGTCGCCGGCGGCGCCGAGGCCAGAGACCTCGTGGGTGAGGATGATCTTCATTAGTCGGTCACCCTTCCCTTAGCGCGCAGTGGAGGTGTAGGGCAGCAGCGCCATCTCACGGCTGTTCTTGACGGCCGTGGCGACGTCACGCTGGTGCTGCGTGCAGTTGCCGGTCACGCGGCGGGCACGGATCTTGCCGCGGTCGGAAATGAACTTCCGCAGCATGTTCGTGTCCTTGTAGTCCACGTACGTGACCTTGTCCTTGCAGAAAGCGCAGACCTTCTTCTTAGGCTTGCGCACAGGCGGCTTCGCCATGGTGTTTCTCCTGTGTGATCAAGAAGTGGGGATACGAGCCCTTGGCCCCTAGAAGGGGGGCTCGTCCGAGTAGCCGCCGCCATTACCGCCGCCGCCGGAGCCACCGCCCCAACCGCCGCCGCCCTGGTTACCGCCACCGGCGGGAGCGCCGGAAGCCCAGGGGTCGTCGTTGGGAGCGCCGCCCTGGTTGCCGCCGCCGGAGCCACCGCCCCAGCTGCCGCCGCCCTGGCCGCCACCGCCGCCGTAACCGCCCTGGCCACCACGGCCGCCACCACCGGCGGTCTTGGTGACCTTGGCCGTGGCGCTCCGCAGGCTGGCGCCGACTTCCTCGACGTCCAACTCGTAGACCGTGCGCTTGACACCCTCACGGTCCTCGTAGGACCGCTGCTTCAGTCGGCCCTGCACGATGACGCGCATGCCTCGCTGGAGCGACTCCGCGACGTTCTCCGCCGCCTGACGCCAGACCGAGCAGGTCAGGAACAGGCTCTCGCCGTCCTTCCACTCGTTCGTCTGACGGTCGAAGGTGCGGGGGGTGGACGCGACACGGAACTTCGCGACCGCCGCACCGGAGGGGGTGAAGCGCAGCTCGGGGTCATCGACAAGATTGCCGACGACCGTGATGACGGTCTCGCCTGCCATGGGGGAACCTCTCGGCGGGTTTGCTGCTGGCTGCTTGTGCTGCTACTCGAAATCCCGAGATCGGCTGAGCGGAGAGCTCAGTGGGTCTCGGGGCGGAGGACCTTGGTCCGGAGGACCGACTCGTTCAGGTTCATCTGGCGGTCGAGCTCCTTGACGACCGCAGGCTCGGCCTGCAGGTCGATGACCGAGTAGATGCCCTCGGGCTTCTTCTTGATCTCGTACGAGAGACGACGACGGCCCCAGGTGTCGACCTTCTCGACCTTTCCGTTGCCCTCACGGACGACGGAGAGGAAGTTCTCGATCAGGGGGGAGACAGCGCGCTCCTCCAGATCGGGGTCGAGGATGACCATCACCTCGTAGTGACGCATGTGGAACCCACCTCCTTTGGACTCAGCGGCCACGGTCGTTCCGTGGCAGGAGGGTTGTGATGCGTACGCAACGGTATCGGCCGCCACTGACATTCGGGGTTCCCGTTGGGATCCCGGCCAGGGTCTGGGCAGACACCGCTGCAGACGGTACAGAGTACCCGCACACCCGCTTCCGGTTGAAATCCGGCCGCCGGGGCCCTCAATCTGTACACATCGGGTGTGTACGGCGCTACGATGCGCCGCCTTCCGCAGGAGGTGCCCTATGGCACAGGCATTGCGACCCAACACCGCCGGCTCCCTGTTCGCCACCGACGGCAAGACCCATCCGCTCCAGGACTCACTGATGGCAGTGACGCTGGCGCTCGGGCTGATCGCCTTCATCACGTCGTTCTTCCACAGCCTGCACCTGCTCAGCTCCTGGACCGGTCTGATCGGCCTCCTCGCCGGTCTCTACGGGCAGTGGATCTCGATCACCACGCGCGAGCGCTTCGGTCTGATCCTGGGTCTCGGTGCCTCGGGCGTCGGCTTCTTCATCGGCATGGCGAACGGCGGGCTGTTCGGCTGAGTCCGACCCCCCACACCACCGTGGAACGCCCCGGCCGCACAGGAGCCGGGGCGTAGGTGGCGTACGCCCAGTCAGGCCGTGGGCAAGGCGCAGTAGGCTTCGGCGCGAGAGCCGGAGCCCCTGTACCCATGGGGACACACCAGCCCGAGGAGCGCCCCGACATGAGCCTGACCCTGCGGACCATCAGCCGCGAACAGCATCTGGCGTACATCCAGAGCCTGCCGGCGGCCAGCCACATGCAGGTCCCGGCCTGGGCCGATGTCAAGGCGGAGTGGCGTTCGGAGAGCCTTGGCTGGTTCGACGACCGCACCGGTGAGATGGTCGGCGCGGGCCTGGTGCTGTACCGGCAGCTGCCCAAGATCAAGCGCTACCTGGCCTACCTGCCCGAGGGCCCGGTCATCAACTGGTTCGCGCCGAATCTCGACGAGTGGATCCAGCCGATGCTGGCGCATCTCAAGCAGCAGGGCGCGTTCTCGGTGAAGATGGGCCCGCCTGTGATCATCCGGCGCTGGGAGGCCAACTCCATCAAGCAGGGCATCCAGAACCCGGACGTGAAGCGGCTGCGCGACATCGAGCCCGACTTCATCGAGCCGCGTGCCTTCGAGGTGGCCGACAAGCTGCGCCGGATGGGCTGGCAGCAGGGCGAGGACGGTGGCGCCGGCTTCGGCGACGTGCAGCCCCGCTACGTCTTCCAGGTGCCGCTGGCGAACCGTTCCCTGGAAGAGGTCCACAAGAACTTCAACCAGCTGTGGCGGCGCAACATCAAGAAGGCCGAGAAGGCCGGCGTCGAGGTCGTCCAGGGCGGCTACCAGGACCTGGCGGAGTGGCAGCGGCTGTACGAGATCACGGCCGTGCGCGACCACTTCCGGCCGCGCCCGCTGTCGTACTTCCAGCGCATGTGGACGGCCCTCAACACCGAGGACCCCAACCGGATGCGGCTGTACTTCGCCCGCCACAACGGGGTCAACCTCTCCGCGGCGACCATGCTGATCGTCGGCGGCCACGTCTGGTACTCGTACGGCGCCTCCGACAACATCGGCCGTGAGGTGCGGCCCTCGAACGCCATGCAGTGGCGGATGCTGCGCGACGCCTACGCGCTCGGCGCCACCGCCTACGACCTGCGCGGCATCTCCGACTCGCTGGACGAGACGGATCACCTCTTCGGCCTGATCCAGTTCAAGGTGGGCACCGGCGGTGAGGCCGCCGAGTACCTCGGCGAGTGGGACTTCCCGCTGAACAAGCTGCTCCACAAGGCTCTCGACATCTACATGTCGCGCCGCTGACGTCACGCTCCGTGCTTCTATAGCCCTGACACACCGCACTCCTCTGGCATACCCCAGCCATCCAGAAAGGTCCCAGGTCCGGCCATGGCGCTCACGCTCTACGTCGACACCGCGCGCTGGCGTGCGCACCACAAGCGCGTGCAGGAGCAGTTCCCGGGCCTCGTCCCGGTCTGCAAAGGCAACGGCTACGGCTTCGGGCACGAACGGCTGGCGGAGGAGGCCACGCGACTCGGCTCGGACATCCTCGCCGTCGGCACGACGTACGAGGCCGCGCGCATCAAGGACTGGTTCGGCGGCGACCTGCTGGTGCTGACGCCGTACCGGCGCGGCGAGGAGCCGGTGCCGCTGCCCGACCGCGTCATCCGCTCGGTGTCGTCCATCGACGGCGTGTACGGCCTGGTGGGCGCCCGGGTGGTCATCGAGGTGATGTCCACGATGAAGCGGCACGGCATCAGCGAGCAGGACCTGCCTCAGCTGCACTCGGCCATAGAGAATGTCCGGCTGGAGGGCTTCGCCATCCATCTGCCGCTGGACCGCACCGACGGCTCGGACGCCGTCGAGGAGGTCATCGGCTGGATGGACCGGCTGCGCGCGGCGCGGCTGCCGCTGCACACGATGTTCGTCAGCCACCTCAAGGCCGACGAACTCGCACGGTTGCAGCAGCAGTTCCCGCAGACCCGGTTCCGGGCCCGGATCGGCACCCGGCTGTGGCTGGGGGATCATGACGCGACCGAGTACCGCGGGGCGGTCCTGGACGTCACCCGCGTCGCCAAGGGCGACCGGTTCGGCTACCGGCAGCAGAAGGCGGCCTCGGACGGCTTCCTGGTGGTCGTGGCGGGCGGTACGTCACACGGGGTGGGCCTGGAGGCCCCGAAGGCCCTGCACGGCGTCATGCCACGCGCCAAGGGCGTCGCACGGGCCGGCCTGGCCACGGTGAACCGGAACCTCGCTCCGTTCGTCTGGGGCGGCAAGCAGCGCTGGTTCGCGGAGCCGCCGCACATGCAGGTGTCGATCCTCTTCGTGCCCTCGGACGCCCCGGAGCCGAAGGTCGGTGAGGAACTGGTGGCCCATCTGCGGCACACCACCACCCAGTTCGACCGTCTCGTGGACCGCTGACCGGCCGCAGACGGAGAAAGAGCCGCACACGGAGTCCGTGTGCGGCCCCTTTCCGTCGAGGACCTGGGCTGTTCGCTCAGAGCGAACCATCCTCGGAGGATCGGCTTCCCCATTCCACCTGCGGCCCCTCGAAGTGGACGGCGTGGCGCGGGGGATGGGCTGCCGCGCCGAGTACGAAGACGTCCTCCGCACCGTCCAGCACCCCGCCCGAGGGATCGTCGTCACCGGCACGACGCACCACGTCCCGCTCCGGCATGAGGATGTCGCGTACGACCATGCCGCACAGGTAGAGCGTGCCCAGCAGGTGCACGGCGATGGCCCAGTGGTAGCCGTCGGTCGGCAGGCCCTTGTGGGCGTCTCCGCTGGTCGTGTACGCGAGGTACATCCAGATCCCCAGGAAGTACGCCACCTCGCACACCTGCCAGATCAGGAAGTCCCGCCACTTGGGCCGGGCGAGGACGGCCAGCGGAACCAGCCACAGCACGTACTGCGGGGAGTAGACCTTGTTGGTGAGGATGAAGGCCGCCACCACCAGGAAGGCCAGCTGGGCGAAGCGTGGCCGGCGCGGGGCGGTGAGGGTCAGGGCGGCGATCCCCAGGAAGCAGAGCAGCACCAGGACCGTCGCCGCGGTGTTCACGAAGTCGGTGCTGGGCGGGGTGGTCGTGTTCTGCGCCCAGATCAGCCAGAAGGAACCGAAATCGACACCCCGCTCCTGGCTGAACGTGTAGAACTTGGACCAGCCGTCGAAGGCGAAGATCATCACCGGCAGGTTCACGACGAGCCAGGCAGCCACTGCACCGCCCGTGGCGATGAAGAACTCCCGCCACTTGCCCGCGCGCCAGCACAGCAGGAACAGCGGCCCCAGCAGGAACACGGGATACAGCTTGGCGGCCGTGGCAAGCCCCAGGAGGACGCCGAACGCGAGGGGCCGGCTCCGGGACCACATCAGCATCGCCGCGGCCGTCAGAGCGACCGCCAGGAGGTCCCAGTTGATGGTGGCGGTCAGGGCGAAGGCGGGTGCCAGGGCCACCAGCAGGCCGTCCCAGGGGCGCCGGCGGTGCGTGCGGACCACGCACACCGCGATGACGGCGGCGCACAGCATCAGCATCCCGGCGTTGACGAACCAGTACACCTGCTCCTGGAGCATGATGCTGCCGCTGCCCGGTGTGAGCCATGCGGCCACCTCCATGAACACACCGGTCAGCACCGGGTATTCGAGGTAGTCCATGTCGCCCGGGAGCTTGTCGAAGTACGGCACCAGGCCGTCGGCGAAACCGCGACCCTGGTAGAGGTGCGGAATGTCCGAGTAGCAGGCGTGGGTGTACTGGGAGCTCGCGCCGAAGAACCAGCCACTGTCGTAGCAGGGCACCTTCTGGACCATGCCAAGGGCGAACATCCCGACCGCCACGATGACGACCACCCGTAGCGGTGTCCACCAGGACGTCCCGAGCAGGGCACGCCGCCCGATGGGGCCACCGATCAGCTCACTCCCGGCGGCGGCGACCTCGTCTTCCCTGGTCGGCCGCACCGGCTCCGGCTCGCGCACGCCCGCGGGCGTCGTCTCTGCACTGGGCATGGGGCACATCCTGCCGTACCTCTCTAGGAATACGCCGAGGGCCGCCGCACCTCGTCCGGTGCGACGGCCCATGTTTCACGTGAAACAGACTTCGGCGGGTGAAATAGTCACCAACCGGTCAGAGCGCGGCTAGCCGGTCGACCCGCCGAAGAGGTTTCCGCCGTTGGCATTGCCTCTGGTGCTCCCTTCGCCGGTCGTCTCGGTGGCCGTCGGCGAGGACGTCGTACCGGACGTGCTGCCGGTGTCACCGCCGTCGGTGGAGCAGTTGAAGGTGAACTGGCAGGTCTCCGTCGCCGTGGGCGACGGGGAGGTGAGCGTCTCGCTGGGCGTGGCGGTCGGCGTCTCCGTGGGCGTCTCGCTCGGCGTGATGCTGACGGTCGGCGTCGGCGAGGGAGCCCCCGACTCGTCGGCGATCTCGCCCACCTTGGTGGCGTCCGGGAAGCCCGGGTCGTTCTTGCCCTTCAGCGCGGACTTCATGTACTCGGTCCACACCGAGGTCGGGATGTCACCACCGTGGATGGACTCCACGCCGGCGGTGCCGTTCATGGAGAGCAGCTCGGCGTCCTTCGGGTTCTCGCGGAACATCGCCACCGACGTGGCCAGCTGCTGGGTGTAACCGACGAACCAGGCCGACTTGTTGCTGTCGGTGGTACCGGTCTTGCCCGCCGCCGTACGGCCCAGGGCCTTGGCGTTGGTACCCGTACCGTTCTGGATCACGTTCTCCAGGGTGTCCGTGACGTTGTTCGCGATGTTCTCGGGCATCGCGCTCGTCACCTTCGGCTTGCTGAAGCCCTGCAGGTCGGTTCCGTCCTGCTTGACCTCGGTCACCGAATACGGGTCCGCGTGCTGGCCGGAGGCGGCGAAGGTCGCGTAGGCGTCGGCCATGCGGATCGCGCTCGGAGTCGACGTACCGAGGGCGAAGGACGGGTTGAGGGTCGCGAAGCTGCTGTCCAGGATGCCGGACCGGCTTGCCACGTCCCTCACGTGCGACATGCCGACGTCCCAGCCGAGCTGCACGAACGGCGTGTTGATCGACTGCTCCATCGCCTTGCGCAGGGTGATGTATCCCCAGCGATAGTTGCTCTCGTTGTTCTGGAAGAACGTCGAGCCGTCCTTGTTCAGGACAGCGGTGCCGTCCTCGTTCATGACCTTGAGATGGTCGTTGCCGTTGTACTTGCTCAGCGGCGAGACCCCGTCAGGAGAGGTCTTGTACGTCCCGTACTGCATGGCGGCGGCCAGGACGAAGGGCTTCCACGTCGAACCGACAGGGACACCGGAGGTGTCGGCGTTGTTGGTGAAGTGGTTGTTCTCGTAGCCCGCACCGCCGTACAGGGCGACGATCGCGCCGTCGTTGGGCACCACCGAGGCGGCACCGAACTGGACGTACTTGTCCTTCTCGCGGTTCTTCGGGTCCAGGCGCGCCTTCTGGACCTTCTCCACGGCCGCGGTCAGCGCGTTGACCTTGTCCTTCTGAAAGGTCGTGTAGATCTGGAAGCCGCCCTTGTCGAACTGCGTCTCCGTGATGTTGGAGTGCGCGAGGACGTACTTCTTGGCCGTGTCTGCGAGGTAGCTGATCTGACCGGTCATGCCCTTGACCGCCTTGCGGCCCTGGGGCATCGGGTACTTCTTGATGGCCGTCTGGTACTCGGCATCGGTGAGGTGCTGGTCCTTGTGCATCTCCTCGAGGATCCAGGCCCAGCGGTCGTGCGAGCGCTGGTAATTGGCCTTCGGGGAAGCCGCAGTGTCGATGTCCGGGTTGCCCGCGGGGTCGTAGTACGTCGCGCCCTTGAGCAGGGCCGCCAGGACCGCGCACTGGCTCGGCTTGAGGTCCTTCGCGTCCACACCGTAGTAGGTCTGGGCGGCGGCCTGGATGCCGTACGCGCCACGGCCGAAGTACGAGGTGTTCAGGTAGCCCTGGAGGATCAGCGGCTTGCTGACCTTGGTGCCCACCTTGATGGAGATGAACATCTCCTTGAACTTGCGGGTGAGCGTCTGGTCCTGGCTGAGGTAGGTGTTCTTGACGAACTGCTGGGTGATCGTCGAACCGCCCTGCGTCTCACCGCCCTGGGCCATGTTGACGAGAGCGCGGGCGATGCCCTTGAAGTCGACGCCCGGGTCCGAGTAGAAGCTCTTGTTCTCTGCCGAGATCACCGCGTTCTGCATGGCCTGGGGGATCTGGGCGATGCCGACGTTCTGCCGGTTGACGCCGGTGCCCGTCGCGACCATCTGCTTGCCGTCGGCCCAGTAATAGACGTTGTTCTGGGACTGGGCCGCCGTGTTCTCGCTCGGGACACCCACCATGGCGTAGCTGACGCCGACCAGTGCGACCAGGCTGCCGAAGAAGGTGATGCACAGCCCGGAGACGAGCCTCCAGGAAGGCACCCAGCGGCGCCAGCCGAATCTGTTCGCCCTGGGGTAGTCGATGAGGCGCTTCTTGCCGGGCGCCGTCGACGCCCGGCCTCTGCCACGCCCTGGCCCGGCAGGACCACCAGGACCACGGCTCCCGTTGTCGGTCGGTCTGCGGCGACTGTTTCCCGTGCTTCTCTGCGTCGCCCGGCGTGCCTCGGCACGGCTACCGTACGGACGCTCCTCACCTCCCGAGCCCGAGTCCGACCCATAGGAACTGGACCCATAGGAGTCGGAAAGAGACCCGGTGGCGCCTCGCGGTGTCGCACGGCGGCCGGAGGACGGTCCGGACTGGCCGCGTCGGGCCGCGGCACGTCCGCCTCCCTGCGGCGGCGGCGGTTTGCGACGGTGCTCGCTCATCGAACGATTACTCCTCGGGCAGGCGCACCCGTGCGCGCCTGGAACGGCGGCTGATTTCCGGTCCCCCCAAAGTACGGATGCGGTCGGTCCTGCATTCACCCGTACTGCACCGAGGACGCGGACGCCCCCCAGGCGTCACTTGGTTCCCGGTGGTGTGCATGCCGCACAGACTACGCACCACCAAAACCCGCCGAGCCCCGAAGTTCACCCCAAATCAGGCAACTTACCTCCATCGAATCGGTGATGTGATCCCGTTCACCGTCGCTCCTCTTGTCGCACGGGGAAGGTCGATCTATCGTCGGGATGTATCGAGTCGATACATCAGAGCGAGATAAGCAAACTGCGGACCAGAGGAGGCGACCATGAGCCGGCGTTCCGGCATCCTTGAGTTCGCCGTCCTCGGCCTGCTCCGCGAGTCTCCGATGCACGGCTATGAGCTGCGGAAACGGCTCAACACCTCACTGGGCGTCTTCCGTGCGTTCAGCTACGGGACGCTCTACCCCTGCCTCAAGACGCTGGTCGCCACCGGCTGGTTGATCGAGGAGCCGGGCAACACCACCGAGGACGCCCTCGCCGCACCTCTCGCCGGCCGCCGCGCCAAGATCGTCTACCGGTTGACGGCCGAAGGTAAGGAGCACTTCGAGGAGCTCCTGTCCCAGACCGGCCCCGACGCGTACGAGGACGAGCACTTCGCGGCGAGGTTCGCCTTCTTCGGGCAGACCTCGCGCGATGTGCGCATGCGCGTGCTGGAGGGCCGCCGCAGCCGGCTGGAGGAGCGCCTGGAGAAGATGCGCGCCTCGCTGTCGCGCACCCGGGAGCGCCTCGACGACTACACGCTTGAGCTCCAGCGCCACGGGATGGAGTCCGTGGAGCGCGAAGTGCGCTGGCTGAACGAGCTCATCGAGAGCGAGCGGGCCGGGCGGGACCTGAAGGGTTCCGCCTCCGGGGGGTCCGCTCAGCAGAACACCACCAATGGAGCGCCGGGCGCCCTGCCCCGGTCCGGAGAGCCTCTCCGGCCGGATGCGTCCGACGACACCGCCACGTGAGACCCGTTCAGGGCCTCACTCGTACACACAGGGAGCAACCGGAATGGGTTCGGTTCGCGTAGCCATCGTCGGCGTGGGCAACTGCGCCGCGTCGCTGGTTCAGGGCGTCGAGTACTACAAGGACGCCGACCCGGCGTCCAAGGTCCCCGGCCTGATGCACGTCCAGTTCGGCGAGTACCACGTCAAGGACGTCGAGTTCGTCGCCGCGTTCGACGTGGATGCCAAGAAGGTCGGCCTCGACCTGGCTGACGCCATCGGCGCCTCCGAGAACAACACCATCAAGATCTGCGACGTGCCCAACACCGGCGTGACCGTCCAGCGCGGCCACACCCTCGACGGTCTCGGCAAGTACTACCGCCTGACCATCGAGGAGTCCGAGGCCGAGCCGGTCGACGTCGTCCAGATCCTCAAGGACAGGCAGGTCGATGTCCTCGTCTGCTACCTGCCCGTCGGTTCCGAGGACGCGGCGAAGTTCTACGCCCAGTGCGCCATCGACGCCAAGGTCGCCTTCGTCAACGCCCTCCCGGTCTTCATCGCCGGCACCAAGGAGTGGGCGGACAAGTTCACCGAGGCCGGTGTGCCGATCGTCGGTGACGACATCAAGTCGCAGGTCGGCGCCACCATCACGCACCGCGTCATGGCGAAGCTGTTCGAGGACCGGGGCGTCGTCCTGGACCGCACGATGCAGCTGAACGTCGGCGGCAACATGGACTTCAAGAACATGCTCGAGCGTGAGCGCCTGGAGTCCAAGAAGATCTCCAAGACGCAGGCCGTCACCTCCCAGATCCCCGACCGGGACCTCGGCGAGAAGAACGTCCACATCGGCCCGTCCGACTATGTGGCCTGGCTCGACGACCGCAAGTGGGCCTACGTCCGCCTGGAGGGCCGCGCCTTCGGTGACGTCCCGCTGAACCTGGAGTACAAGCTCGAGGTCTGGGACTCCCCGAACTCCGCGGGTGTCATCATCGACGCCCTGCGCGCCGCGAAGATCGCCAAGGACCGCGGCATCGGCGGCCCGATCCTCTCCGCGTCCAGCTACTTCATGAAGTCCCCGCCGGTCCAGTACTTCGACGACGAGGCCCGCGAGAACGTGGAGAAGTTCATCCGCGGCGACGTCGAGCGCTGACCCGGCACATCACCGGGCACTGAAGCCCCAAAGATCAAGCTCGCCAAAAAATCGCTCCTGCCAGGGCTCTGAGGGTCCCCGGGTCATCCGATCCGGGGACCCTTCTCCTGCGCGCGGCCCCATATGTGAGGCTGTGCCCCATGCCCGTCGTCCGCGACCTGCGTGTCCTGCTGCGCCTGCGGAACTTCCGCCGTCTACTCGTCATACGCCTGCTCTCCCAGGGGGCCGACGGCGTCTACCAGGTCGCCCTCGCCGCCTACGTGGTCTTCTCCCCGGAGAAGCAGACCTCGCCGGCCGCGATCGCCTCGGCGATGGCCGTCCTGCTCCTCCCGTACTCCCTCGTGGGCCCCTTCGCCGGCGTCCTGCTGGACCGCTGGCGCCGCCGCCAGATCTTCCTCTACGGCAATCTGCTGCGTGCGCTGCTGGCCGCGGCCACCGCCGTCCTCATGGTCAGCCACGTGCCCGACTGGCTCTTCTACGCCTCCGCCCTGTGCGTCACGGCCGTCAACCGCTTCGTCCTTTCGGGTCTGTCCGCCGCGCTGCCAAGAGTGGTCGACACCGACCGGCTGGTGCTCGCCAACTCTCTCTCCCCGACCGCGGGCACCCTTGCCGCGACCGCCGGCGGCGGCCTCGCCTTCGCTGTACGGCTGGTGGCCTCGGATTCCGATGCCGCGGTGGTGCTGCTCGGCGCCGTCCTGTACCTGTGCTCGGCCCTCGCATCTCTGACCATGGCCCCCGACCTGCTCGGCCCCGACCGGCATCCAACACAGCCGAGCCTGAGAATGGCCGTGATCACCACCGCACGCGACCTCGTGGAGGCAATGCGGCATCTCGCCGCGCCACGGCGCCGTGAGGCAGCCTGGGCGCTGGTCAGCATGACGGCGATGCGCTTCTGCTACGGCGCGCTGCTCGTCCTGGTGCTGATGCTGTGCCGGTACGCCCTCTCCTCGGACCCGGCCAACGGACTCGGGCTACTGGGGCTGGCCCTGGGGATCTCCGGCGCGGGCTTCTTCGCCGCCGCCGTGGTGACACCGTGGGCCGTGGGGCGACTCGGCCCCGGCCGCTGGATCGTCGTGTGCGCCGTGTCTGCCGCCGTACTGGAGCCCGCCCTGGGCCTCCCGTTCACGACCGTCCCCATGCTCATCGCCGCCTTCGTCCTGGGGCTGATCACCCAGGGGGCGAAGATCGCCACGGACACCATCGTGCAGTCGTCCGTCGACGACGGCTTCCGCGGCCGGATCTTCTCCGTGTACGACGTGCTCTTCAACGTCGCTTTCGTCGGGGCCGCGGCTGTGGCCGCGCTGATGCTCCCGCCGGACGGCCGCTCAGCGACCCTCGTCATCACGGTCGCCTTGGTCTACGCAGCGGTCGCCGTGGCCATGGCCCGCTTCGAGCGCAATCGACGACCCCAGCAGAATCACGCAGGACCGTAGTGAGGTCATGGCGAGGGGCGATGTTTCACGTGAAACATCGCCCCTCGCTACGTCCCGGCGGGGCCGTGTTTCACGTGAAACATGACCCCGCTGCGCATTCTCAGCCTTGCTCGGCCCACCACTCCTTGAGCGCGGCCACCGCTGCGTCATGCTCCATCGGCCCGTTCTCCAGCCTCAGCTCCAGCATGTGCTTGTAGGCCTTGCCGACCTCCGGGCCGGGGCGGACACCCAGAATCTCCATGATCTGGTTGCCGTCGAGGTCCGGGCGGATAGCGTCGAGCTCTTCCTTCTCCTGGAGCTCGGCGATGCGCTGTTCCAGGCCGTCATAGGCGCGGGAGAGCGCGGCGGCCTTCCGCTTGTTGCGGGTGGTGCAGTCGGACCGGGTGAGCTTGTGCAGTCGGTCCAGCAGCGGGCCCGCGTCGCGGACGTAGCGGCGGACCGCCGAGTCCGTCCACTCCCCGGTGCCGTAGCCGTGGAAACGCAGGTGGAGTTCGACCAGCTGCGAGACGTCCTTCACCAGTTCGTTGGAGTACTTCAACGCCGTCATGCGCTTCTTGGTCATCTTCGCTCCGACCACCTCGTGGTGGTGGAACGAGACCCGGCCGTCCTTCTCGAAGCGGCGGGTACGCGGCTTGCCGATGTCGTGCAGCAGCGCGGCAAGACGAAGGGTGAGGTCGGGACCGTTCTCCTCAAGCGCCATGGCCTGTTCCAGGACGATCAGCGTGTGGTCGTAGACGTCCTTGTGCCGGTGGTGCTCGTCACTCTCCAGCCGAAGGGCGGGCAGCTCGGGCAGGACATGGTCGGCGAGGCCCGTATCGACGAGCAGGGTCAGCCCCTTGCGTGGGTGAGCGGAGAGGATCAGCTTGTTCAGCTCGTCCCGGACCCGCTCGGCCGAGACGATCTCCAGACGGCCGGCCATGTCCTTCATCGCCGCGACGACCTCGGGGGCAACCTCGAAGTCGAGCTGCGCGGCGAAGCGGGCAGCGCGCATCATCCGCAGCGGGTCGTCCGAGAAGGATTCCTCGGGTGTCCCCGGGGTGCGCAGCACGCGCTTGGCCAGGTCCTCTCGACCGCCGTACGGGTCGATGAACTCCTTCTCCGGCAGCGCCACCGCCATCGCGTTGACCGTGAAGTCACGGCGGACGAGGTCCTCCTCGATGGAGTCGCCGTACGACACCTCGGGCTTGCGCGAGGTGCGGTCGTAGGCCTCGGACCGGTAAGTGGTCACCTCGATCTGAAAGGGCCTGACAGCGTCTCCGACGCGGGCATCCTTCTGCGCGCCGACGGTACCGAAGGCGATCCCGACCTCCCAGACAGCGTCCGCCCAGGGCCGGACGATCTTCAGTACGTCCTCGGGGCGTGCGTCGGTCGTGAAGTCCAGGTCGTTGCCGAGCCGGCCCAGCAGCGCGTCCCGGACCGAGCCGCCGACCAGGGCAAGCGAGAACCCGGCCTCCTGGAATCGGCGGGCGAGGTCGTCGGCGACGGGCGCCACCCGCAGCAGTTCGCTCACCGCGCGCTGCTGCGCCTGGCTCAGGGCAGAGGGATTGTCTTCATTGGCGTTCGGCACAACAGAACAGACTACGTGCCCCAGACGGTCCGAAGCGCCTCCATATTCCGGCAGCACCCCATGTAAAACCTCCCCGCGGAGAGGGTGGGACATCTCACTCCATACCCCAATAAGCACAAGTGATCGCGGCTTAACAGAGTCTCCCGACGATACTGGATATAGGGGATGGTCCGATCTCATCTCCCGATCTTGTGAAGCACACCGCGGCACTTCCGTTCAGCGCACCTCGTTACCATGCGTGGACGCACATTCCGACGACCACTGACGACGACGAGGGACGGACGAGCGCGTGGCCGAGGCGGCAGACTTCCAGGGGACGCCCTCACCTGCCCGCCGCTGGCTGCGGCGCACCGGGGCACTGCTTGCGGGTGCGCCCCTGCTGGCCGGACTGATGCAGCTGCCCGCGGCGGCGCCGGCGCAGGCGGCCGGCTCGGACACCGTGTCCGTCGCCCTGGACTCGCTGAGTCCCAGCGCCCCCAGCGACGGGGACACGCTCACGGTCTCGGGCACGGTGACCAACAACGGCAAGCAGGCCGTCACGGACGCGCACGTGGACCTGCGGGTGGGCTCCCTGCTCGGCACGCGCTCCGAGATCGACACGGCCGCCCGGCACTCCGACGACCTCCAGTCGAGCCTCGGCACCGAGGTCGGCGGCAAGTACACCGAGGACTTCGACTCGCTCGGCCCGGGGGTCGCCGAGCACTTCAGCATCTCCGTGCCGGTCGACAAGCTCGACCTCGGCCAGGACGGCGTGTACCAGTTCGGCGTCTCTCTGTCCGGCGAGACGTCCACGCAGCAGTGGGACCAGGTCCTCGGCATCCAGCGGACGTTCCTGCCGTGGCAGTCCTCCGAGGCCGACACGAAGACGAAGACGACGTATCTGTGGCCGCTGATCTCCACCGTCCATGTGACGGCGAAGACGGGTGCGGGCGAGCTCCAGACGCCCGTCTTCCAGAACGACGACCTCGCCAAGGAGATCTCGCCCGGCGGCCGGCTGGCCCAGATGCTGGCGCTCGGCAAGGATCTTGACGTCACCTGGGTGATCGACCCGGATCTGCTGGCCTCCGTCGACGCCATGACCCGCAGCTACCGGATCCAGGGCGCCGGCGACACCACCACGGCCGGCACCCATCAGGCGGTGGCCAAGCAGTTCCTGGCCGACCTGCAGGACGCGGTGACGGACAAGGAGGTGGTGGCCCTCCCCTTCGCCGACCCGGACCTGGCCTCCCTCGCCCACAACGGCACCAGCGTGACCGGCTCGCTGAGCCACCTCAAGGACGCCACGGACGTCGCCGCCACCACCGTGAAGACCGTGCTCCACGTCACGCCGAACACCGACTTCGCGTGGCCGGTGAACGGCGCGATCGACCCCTCGATCATCAAGGTCGCCACCTCGGCGGGTGCCGACAAGGTGATCGCCCGCAGCGACAGCCTCCAGGAGACCGGCGGGCTGACCTACACGCCCTCGGCAGCGCGTCCGATCGGCGGCGGCACGACGGCGGTGGTCGCCGACGCGCGGCTGTCCACGGCTTTCCAGGGCGATCTGACGCAGGCCGACTCGTCCACTCTCGCCGTGCAGCAGTTCCTCGCCCAGAGCCTGGCGCTGAACACCCAGAACGACAAGCAGCGCAGTATCGTCGTCGCCCCGCAGCGGATGCCGTCGGCAAGCCAGGCCCAGGCGATGGCGACGGCGATCACCGCGCTGCAGGACAGCAACTGGTCGCAGTCCCAGGATCTCGCGGCGGCCGCCAAGGCCAAGCCCGACCCCGGCGCGACCACGAAGATCCCTTCGTCGTCCGCGTACCCTTCCTCGCTGCGCAAGCAGGAACTGCCCCGGACGGCCTTCGAGCAGATCGCCCGCACCCAGGACAAGCTCGACAACTTCCAGGTGATCCTCACCGACGAGTCCCGGGTGGTGACCCCCTTCGGGCGGGCCATAAACCGCGAGATGTCCACGTCGTGGCGAGGCAGCGGCAGTGAGGCGGACAGCTTCCGCACGAGCGTGGAGTCCTGGCTCGACGACCTCATCAGCCAGGTCAAGCTGATCGACAAGTCCGAGACCAAACTCTCGGGCCGCAGCGCCACCATCCCGGTCACCGTCCAGAACAACCTGGTGCAGGGCGTCAGCCACCTCGTCCTGCGGCTCACCTCGACCATGCCGACCCGCCTGGAGATCGGCGGCAATCCCTACTACGAGCAGCCTGTCGAGGTCTCCGGCGGCCACAGCCAGTCCGTGAAGTTCTCCACCTCGGCCAACGCCAACGGCCGGGTGGAGGTCACCGCCCAGCTCTACACCGAGGACGGCCAGAAGTACGGCACGCCCGTCAGGTTCGACGTGAAGGTCACCGAGGTCACGCCGACGGTGATGCTGGTCATCGGCGGCGGTGTGCTGCTGCTGGTGCTCGCCGGCTTCCGGATGTACACCCAGCGCAAGCGGGCGGCCGCCCGGCGGGCCGAGGAGGACGACGGCCCCGACGAGGCGGGCGAGGACACCCCGGACGCTCCCGGCGCCCCGGAAACTCCCGGAACCCCGGAGACTCCCGGTGCTTCGAAGGCCGAGAGCCCGGGGGATACCGAGGACACCGATGGGCCGGGGAACCCCGCTGCCCATGGGGATCGTCTCCAGGAGGAGTCCGTCGCCCGGTCCCGGGCAGACGACCCGGAGCAGCCGAGTGACCCGACGCCGGACACCGCATCGGAAAGCGCCGACCCGTCCGAGACGGGTGAGAGAGTGGACCGTTGAACGATGTCGTGGCCGGTGGGCCCGGGACGATGAGGTGGGGTAACCATGAACGCGCCGTACGACGGTGAAAGCGGCCAGGGCGCGGCCGGTTCGGGCTACCCCGAGCCGCCGCCGGAGCCCGGCCAGGTCCCGCCGCAGCACGCGGCCGACATGTACCTCCAGGACGCCTACGACCAGGACCCCTACCGGGCGCGGGACCTCTCCGCCCAGGACCCGGTCGCCGAGGCGCTCTACGACCGTGCAGCTCACCCCCCGCCGGCTCCGGGCACCTACCCGCAGCAGCCGCTGTACGGGCAGCCCGCCCAGTCGCCGTATGCTCCCGACCCGCACGTGTGGGCCCAGACCCCGGCGCCGGAGCCGGACGGCCCGAGCCAGTACCTGCCGTACGGCGACAACCCGCGCACGACCCAGTTCGTGGGCGTGGACGACCTGGTCTCGCACTCCGGTGAGGAGCGCCACGAGCCCGACGCCTTCGCACATCTCTTCCGCGATCAGCAGCAGAGCGGCTACCGGGATCCGCAGCAGGGCGGCGGTCAGCTGCCGTCGGGGCCCCCGTCGGTGCCCGGTCCGGCAGCCTCCCCGGGAGGCCCGGCGCGGGTGCCGCAGTACCAGGC
Source organism: Streptomyces sp. NPDC058457 (assembly GCF_042720695.1). Classification (NCBI taxonomy): domain Bacteria; kingdom Bacillati; phylum Actinomycetota; class Actinomycetes; order Kitasatosporales; family Streptomycetaceae; genus Streptomyces; species Streptomyces sp. NPDC058457. The sequence goes on from NZ_JBHXLU010000010.1 coordinate 51,245, forward strand.
ACCGGCGGCACCGATGGCACCGATGGCACCGGCTCCTCCGACTGCCGCGGCCGACCAGACGCTGAACCTCGGTGCCGTGCCCGCCGCAGCCGCGGCGCCCGCTTCCGCGAAAAAGGGCGGGAAGGCCGCGGGCCTGCTCAAGTCGAGCGCCGTGATGGCGGCGGGCACGATGGTCTCCCGCCTCACCGGCTTCGTCCGCTCCGCGCTGATCGTCTCAGCGCTCGGAGTGGGCCTGCTCGGCGACACCTTCCAGGTCGCCTACCAGCTGCCGACGATGATCTACATCCTGACCGTCGGCGGCGGCCTCAACTCGGTCTTCGTGCCGCAGCTGGTGCGCGCCATGAAGGACGACGACGACGGCGGCGAGGCGTTCGCGAACCGTCTGCTGACCCTGGTGATGGTGGCGCTGGGCCTGCTCACCGCGGCCACCATCGCAGCCGCGCCCTTCCTCATCCGCCTGCTGTCCGACTCGGTCGCCAGCGACCCGGCGGCCAACGAGGTCGGCATCACCTTCGTCCGCTACTTCCTGCCCTCGATCTTCTTCATGGGCATCCACGTGGTGATGGGCCAGATCCTCAACGCGCGGGGCAAGTTCGGCGCGATGATGTGGACCCCGGTCCTCAACAACATCGTCATCATCGTCACCCTCGGCCTGTTCATCTGGGTGTACGGCACGGCCGCGCACTCCGGCATGAAGGTCACCAACATCCCGCCGGAGGGCCAGCGGCTGCTCGGTCTCGGCGTGCTGCTCGGCCTCGTGGTCCAGTCCCTGGCGATGATCCCCTACCTGCGCGAGACCGGGTTCCGGCTGCGACTGCGCTTCGACTGGAAGGGTCACGGCCTCGGCAAGGCCGCCACGCTCGCCAAGTGGACCGTACTGTTCGTCCTCGCCAACCAGGCGGGCGCGCTCGTGGTCTCCCAGCTGTCGACCTCGGCGATCAAGAGGTCCCACATCGACGGCACCGGATTCGCGGCATACGCCAACGCCCAGCTGATCTGGGGCCTGCCGCAGGCCATCATCACGGTCTCCCTGATGGCCGCCCTGCTGCCGCGGATCTCCCGCTCGGCCGCCGAGAACGACACGGGTGCCGTCCGCGACGACATCTCCCAGGGACTCCGGACGACCGCCGTCGCGATCGTCCCCATCTCCTTCGGGTTCCTGGCCCTCGGCATCCCGATGTGCACCCTGATCTTCGGCTCCTCGGGCACCGGCTCGGCCACCAACATGGGGTACATGCTGATGGCCTTCGCCCTCGGCCTGATCCCCTACTCGGTGCAGTACGTCGTCCTGCGCGCCTTCTACGCGTACGAGGACACCCGCACGCCGTTCTACAACACGGTCATCGTCGCCGCGGTCAACGCGGGTGCCTCGCTGGCCTGTTACATGCTGCTCCCGGCCCGCTGGGCGGTGGCCGGCATGGCCGCCTCCTACGGCCTCGCCTACGCGATCGGTGTGGGTGTCGCCTGGCGGCGGCTGCGCTTGCGGCTCGGCGGCGACCTGGACGGCTCCCGGGTCACCCGTACCTATGCCAGGCTCTGCATCGCCTCCGTACCGGCGGCGCTGCTCAGTGGTGCGGCCTGCTACGGCATCGGCCACACTCTGGGGCAGGGTGTGATCGGTTCCTTCACCGCACTGCTGGTCGGCGGAGCGGTCCTGCTCGGCGTCTTCTACGTCGCCGCGCGTCGCATGCGCATCGAGGAGCTCAACTCCCTCGTGGGTATGGTGCGCGGGCGCCTGGGTCGTTGAGGCGGGGGTAAGCGCACAACCATCGTTCGCCGCCGCGTGTCGTGCATAGCGGAGGACTGTGGGCACAATTGGTTTCGGCGTCGGACAACGTGCAACGGATGGGGAGGCAGGGAACGACGGTGGCGGAACGGAGCACGGCTGCCGTCGACGTGGCAGACAACAGCGGTGACAAGCCGCTGACCGCCAAGGCGGAGCAGTCCACGGCCGACGGGGTGGCCCAGAACCCGGAGCGGGACACGGACAGCGACAAGGCACAGGGAAGCGGCACAGCCGCGGGTGCTGAGAAGAAGACCGCACCCCCGGAACTGCACAGCGGACACAAACTGGCCAGACGCTACCGCCTTGAGGAGTGCGTCACCCGTCTGGACGGATTCAGCAGTTGGCGTGCGGTGGACGAGAAACTCCGGCGTGCCGTCGGCGTCCACGTCCTGCCCGCCGACCATGCGCGTACCCGGGCGGTGCTGGCCGCGGCCCGCTCCGCCGCGCTGCTCGGCGATCCCCGGTTCGTACAGGTGCTGGACGCCGTCGAGGAGAACGACCTCGCGTACGTCGTGCACGAGTGGCTCCCGGACGCCACCGAACTGACCGCGCTGCTCGCGACCGTCCCACTGGAGCCGCACGAGGCCTACCAGATGGTCAGTCAGATCGCCTCCGCCATGGCGGCCGCGCATCGCGAGGGGCTGGCCCATCTCCGCCTCAACCCGAACGCCGTGCTGCGCACCTCCAGCGGGCAGTGGCGCATCCGCGGCCTCGCGGTGAACGCGGCGCTGCGCGGCATCAGTTCCGACACCCCGCAGCGTGCGGACACCGAGGCGATCGGCGCCCTGCTGTACGCGGCGCTGACCCAGCGCTGGCCGTACGAGAGCGACGCCTACGGTCTGGCCGGTCTACCCAAGGATGTCGGCCTGATCGCTCCCGACCAGGTACGTGCCGGGGTCCACCGCGGCCTGTCCGAGCTCGCCATGCGGGCGCTGGTCAACGACGGCGCAACCGCCTCCCGCCACGAGTCCGCGTGCACCACGCCGGAGGAGCTGGTGAAGGCGATCGGCGAGATGCCCCGCATCCGTCCGCCGGAGCCGGCGTTCACGGCACCGCCCGAGTACCAGCGCACCACCTACCAGCAGGGCACCTACGGCCGTCCCACGCCGCCCGGCGTGACACAGCCGCTCCAGGCGCCGCCGCCCCCGCTCCAGAGCCGTACCGGCAAGGCGCTGAAGTGGGCCGTCTCGGCCCTCCTCATCGCCGCCCTGGGCCTGGGCAGCTGGCAGCTCGCGGACGCCCTGATGAACCAGGGCGACAAGTCCGGCGACACCAACAACACCCAGCCGACGGACGACGGAGACAAGAACAGCGCCAGCCCCGCGCCGGCCGCCGCAATAAAGATCCAGGACGCCCAGGAATACGTCGCCGAGGGCGAGGCCCAGCATCCGAACGACGTCAGCAAGACGTACGACGGCAGCACCTCGACGTACTGGAGGACCAACACCTTCGTGAGCGGCCCGAAGCTGGCGCCGTACAAGCCGGGCGTGGGAATCGTCTACGACCTCGGCTCCGCGAAGGAACTCGCCACGGGGACCATCTCCCTTCGCTACTCTGGCGATCACACAACGGTCGCGCTGTACGCCGCCGACTCGCTGAACCCGGGGTCGATCAGCACCCTGACGCAGATCGGCAGCGTCACCACCACCGGGAACACCGCCACGGTGAAGGTCAGCAAGAAAGTGAAGAGCCAGTACGTGCTCGTGTGGATCACCGCCGTACCGAAGTCGGGTGCGGACCCCGCCGCGTACGCTCAAGCCGGCTACAAGCAGGCCATCACCGAAGTGAAGTTCACAGGCTGACGTCTCACCGGCGGCACCGAAGGCGGAGGGGGCAGATGGCGGAGGGCGCCGGATACGGCGGGGTGAGCGACCAGGATCTGCTCGCCCGCCATGTGGAGGGCGACCCCGATGCCTTCGGTGAGATCGTGCGGCGGCACCGGGACCGGCTCTGGGCGGTCGCCCTGCGGACCCTGGGGGACCGCGAGGAAGCCGCTGACGCCGTCCAGGACGCTCTGGTCTCCGCCTACCGGGCCGCCCACACCTTCCGGGGCCAGTCGGCCGTCACAACGTGGCTGCACCGGATCACGGTGAACGCCTGCCTCGACCGTGCCCGTAAGGCGGCCTCCCGCAAGACCGCCCCGGTCGATGACACCGAGCGGCTGGAGCAACTGCTGGAGCCGCATGAATCGGCCTCCGCTCCGGCCGAGCGGAACGACCTGCACCGCCAGCTCCTGGAGGCTCTCGGCACCCTGCCCCACGACCAGCGGGCGGCCCTCGTCCTGGTCGACATGCAGGGCTACCCGGTCGCCGAGGCGGCCCGGATCCTCGATGTGCCCACAGGGACGGTGAAGAGCCGCTGCGCTCGTGGCAGAGCCAGACTCCTTCCGCTGCTCACCCATCTACGGCCGGAAAGCACCGGTGACGAAAATGACCCGGACCCGGCACGGAACCGGGCGGAGGGGACATCCGTCCCACCCGCAGCGGGGCCTCAGAACAGGGGCCCACAGGACACCGGGCCGAGTGATTCAGCCGCAGTGAAGGGCGGAGGTGGGCGAGCGTGACTTCGACGACAGACACGACCGGGCACCCGGACGTCGCGGAGATCTCCGACCTCACCGAGGGCCTGCTGCCTCCCACCCGGACCGCGGAAGTACGACGGCACCTGGACGAGTGCGAGCTCTGTGCCGACGTCCACACCTCGCTGGCGGAGATCCGGGGCCTGCTGGGCACACTGCCGGGCCCGCCGCACATGCCTGCCGACGTCGCCGACCGGATCGACGCCGCACTCGCGGCTGAGGCTCTGCTGAACGCCACAGCACCTGAGACGCATGTTTCACGTGAAACATCGCTCCGCGAAATGTCGTCGCCGGGGGACCGCCCTGCCGGGAGGTCGAATGCCTCCGCGGGTCCCGGTCGAAAGGACCGCGGACGTGATCGCGGTCGACGCCGCCGGACGGTCGCCCTCGGCGCTGTCTTCACGGCAGCCGTCCTGGGCGCCGGTTCCTTCTTCCTCCAGTCACTCGGCGGCAATGGGCCGACGACAGCTCAGGGCAAGCCCACGAGCTCCGCCGTGACCTTCTCCCAGAGCACCCTCCGGAGTCAGGTGAAGGACCTCCTCGGCACGAAGACGGGCACACAGCGGGGCTCCCAGAAGCCCTTCAGTGTCGAGTCCCAGACCACCGGCCAGCCGGACTCGACACAGAGCCCGAAAATCCTGCTCCAGCCCTCGACACGGGTACCCGACTGCGTCCGCCAGGGCATCAGTCAGACCGGCGCCACCCTCGGTGTCAAGAAGGGGACGTACGAAGGGAAGGATGCCTACCTCGTCGTGCTTCCCGACGCCTCCGACGCTTCCCGGGTGACGGCGTACGTCGTCGACGCGTCCTGTGACGGCAAGACGCCCGCCTCTGCCGGCGAGGTACTCCTGACGGAGTCCCTGGCCCATCCCTGAGCGTTCTCCCGGTACCGCCTCAGGGGGGAACGCATCGTCTCGCCCCAGCGTGGAAATCCGTACGGTGTGGGATCCCCGTGTGCCCGGACACACCGGGAATGCGCGCCCCTTAGGATCCGTTGGGTGGGGTGAGAGCTCCTGACAGGGGCTCCCACCGGTCGAATGACGTAGACCAGAGACGAGGAATCAACCCGTGAGCGACGTCCGAAACGTGATCATCATCGGCTCCGGGCCCGCCGGCTACACGGCGGCGCTCTACACCGCGCGCGCGTCGCTGAAGCCTCTGGTGTTCGAGGGGGCCGTCACCGCGGGCGGCGCCCTGATGAACACCACCGAGGTGGAGAACTTCCCGGGCTTCCGCGACGGCATCATGGGCCCCGACCTCATGGACAACATGCGCGCCCAGGCCGAGCGCTTCGGTGCCGAGCTGGTTCCGGACGACGTCGTCTCCGTCGACCTGACCGGTGAGATCAAGACCGTCACCGACACCGCCGGCACGGTCCACAAGGCCAAGGCCGTCATCGTCACCACCGGTTCGCAGCACCGCAAGCTCGGTCTCCCGAACGAGGACGCCCTCTCCGGACGCGGCGTCTCCTGGTGTGCCACCTGTGACGGGTTCTTCTTCAAGGACCAGGACATCGCCGTGATCGGCGGCGGCGACACCGCGATGGAGGAGGCGACCTTCCTCTCCCGGTTCGCCAAGTCCGTGACGATCGTCCACCGCCGGGACACCCTGCGCGCCTCCAAGGCGATGCAGGAGCGGGCCTTCGCCGACCCGAAGATCAAATTCGCCTGGGACAGCGAGATCGCCGAGGTCCAGGGTGAGCAGAAGCTGGCCGGTCTGAAGCTGCGCAACGTCAAGACCGGCGAGCTCTCCGACCTGCCGGTGACCGGGCTGTTCATCGCGATCGGTCACGACCCGCGCACCGAGCTCTTCAAGGGCCAGCTGGATCTCGACGAGGAGGGCTACCTCAAGGTGGCCTCCCCCTCGACGCACACCAACGTGACCGGTGTCTTCGCCGCCGGTGACGTGGTCGACCACACCTACCGCCAGGCGATCACCGCAGCCGGCACCGGCTGCTCCGCCGCTCTCGACGCCGAGCGTTTCCTCTCCGCCCTCGCGGACGAGGAGAAGGCCGAGCCCGAGACGACCTCTGTCTGACCTTCCCCCTTCCGCCCCACCGCACGATCAAGTAAAGGAGCCCGCCGTGGCCGGCACTCTGAAGCATGTGACCGACGCCGACTTCGAAGAGGTCGTCCTCAAGAGCGACAAGCCCGTCCTGGTGGACTTCTGGGCCGAGTGGTGCGGCCCGTGCCGCCAGATCGCCCCGTCGCTTGAGGCGATCGCCGCCGAGCACGGCGAGAAGATCGAGATCGTCAAGCTGAACATCGACGAGAACCCGAACACGGCGGCCAAGTACGGCGTCATGTCGATCCCGACCCTGAACGTCTACCAGGGTGGCGAGGTCGCCAAGACCATCGTCGGCGCCAAGCCCAAGGCCGCGCTTGTCCGCGACCTCGAGGACTTCATCGCCGAGTGATGTTTCACGTGAAACACGAATGGGCCAACCCCTCGGGGTTGGCCCATTCGCTTTGAGGCACTCACAGCGGCCGCAGCGCTGGTTCCTTCTGTACGGCCCCCAGAAGCCGGTCGAGCGCCAGCTCCACGTCTTCCTTCCAGGAGAGCGTCGTCCGCAGCTCCAGCCGCAGCCTGGGGTTCAAGGGGTGCTGCCGGACCGTCTTGAAACCCACGGCCAACAGATGCTCGGCAGGCAGCAGACAAGCAGGTTCCTTGTAGCGGGCATCGCCGAACGCCTCGATGGCCTTGAAGCCCCGCCGCAGCAGATCCTTGGCAACCGTCTGGACCATCACGCGTCCGAGTCCCTGCCCCTGATAGCCGGGCATGATGAAGCCGGTCATGAGCTGTACGGCGTCCGATGAGACCGGGCTCGTGGGGAACGCCGTGGAGCGCGGAACGTAAGCCGGCGGAGCGTAGAACACAAAGCCCACCGGTACGTCGTCGACATAGACCACCCGGCCGCACGATCCCCAGTCGAGCAGGACGGCGGAGATCCAGGATTCCTTCTCCAGCGCGGATGTACCCGCTCTCACCGCTGCTTCGCCGCTGACGGGATCCAGTTCCCAGAAGACACACGAGCGACAGCGCTGGGGAAGGTCCTGAAGGTTGTCCAGCGTGAGCGGTACGAGCCGACGCCCCATGAAGGCTGTTCCTCGCTTCCTTCGCCCGCAGCATCGCGAGCGGCTGTCAGAGCGCTGCGTTCCCTGAGCAGACTGCCGAAGAATCCGACGGTCGCGCCCAGTCCCAGACCTGCACTCACCAGTCCGGTGCGGCTCATCGATCGCATGGCTCCCGCCTCTCTCTCAGAGGTGCTGCCAGCTGTCAGGTGGATGCGCCATACCCGTTCGCATCGTATCCACACAGCGATTCCATCGATACCGCCTGAAAGCAAAGAGCGGACCGTGTTCCGATACACACCGGACACGATCCGCTCTCTGAGCGACAAGGCACCGACCGGACGGGAAACGCCCGGTCCCGGGACGGTCAGTCCTCGAACTCCTCGGAGGCCGAGGAGTCGCCGTCGTGGAGTCCCTGGTGCAGGACCGGCCCCTCGCCCGGGGCAAGCGTGCCGAGGATCCGTTCAAGGTCTTCCATCGAGGCGAACTCGACGGTGATCTTGCCCTTCTTCTGCCCCAGGTCGACCTTCACCCGCGTCTCGAAACGGTCCGAGAGCCGAGTCGCGAGGTCGCTCAGCGCCGGGGAGACCCGGGCGCCGGCGCGCGGTCCCTTGGCACGCGACGTCGTCTGGGGCCGCGAGCCCATAAGGGTCACGATCTCCTCGACGGCCCGCACCGACAGCCCCTCGGCAACGATCCGGTGGGCCAGCCTGTCCTGCTCCTCCGAGTCATCGACGGAGAGCAGCGCTCGGGCATGCCCGGCCGAAAGGACTCCGGCGGCCACTCGCCGCTGGACCGCCGGGGAGAGCTTCAGCAGCCGCAGGGTGTTGGAGACCTGCGGGCGGGAGCGCCCGATGCGGTCGGCCAGCTGGTCGTGCGTGCAGTTGAAGTCCTTCAGCAGCTGGTCGTAGGCGGCAGCCTCTTCCAGCGGGTTCAGCTGGGCGCGGTGCAGGTTCTCCAGCAAAGCGTCCAGGAGGAGCTTCTCGTCGTCCGTCGCCCGGACGATCGCCGGGATCGCGTCCAGGCCGGCCTCACGGCAGGCCCGCCAGCGCCGCTCGCCCATGATGAGCTCGTAGCGGGAGGGACCCACCTGCCGCACGACGACCGGCTGGAGGAGGCCGACCTCCTGGATGGAGGTGACCAGCTCCTGGAGAGCGTCCTCGTCGAAGACCTCACGCGGCTGACGCGGGTTCGGCGTGATGTCGTCGAGGGGGATCTCCGCGAAGTGGGCGCCAATCGGAGGAGCAGGCATCTCCACTCCAGCTCCGACTCCGAACACCGACAGTTCCTCGGTTTCATGTGAAACAGCCGGCAGCGTCGTCACCTTGGCCGCGGCGACCCCACGGTCGGTCGTCAGCACCGGAAACGCGGCGGGGGACGGCGCTACCGTTCCCCCCACGGCCGTCTGAGCCGGGTTCATCTCGGTCGGGGCAGCTGGGATCAGTGCACCGAGCCCACGACCCAGCCCCCTCCGTCGCTCGCTCACTGGATCCCCTCCACCATGTTCGGGTTGGTCTGAGCGCCGATGTGGGCCTGCGTCGGGTCGTAACTGACCCCGATGCCCTTCAGCGCGATTTCTCGGGCCGCCTCAAGATAGGAGAGGGCACCGCTCGATCCAGGATCGTAGGTCAGTACCGTCTGCCCGTAGCTCGGCGCCTCGGAGATGCGGACCGAGCGGGGAATGCTCGTCCGCAGCACCTCCTCACCAAAGTGGCTGCGCACCTCGTCCGCGACCTGGGAGGCAAGACGCGTCCGGCCGTCGTACATGGTGAGCAGGATGGTCGACACGTGCAGGTCGGGGTTGAGGTGCCCCCGTACCAGGTCGACGTTGCGCAGCAGCTGACCGAGGCCCTCCAGTGCGTAGTACTCGCACTGGATCGGAATGAGCACCTCGGCGCCCGCGACGAGCGCGTTGACCGTCAGCAGGCCGAGTGAGGGCGGGCAGTCGATGAGGATGTAGTCCAGCGGCTGCTCATACGCCTGGATCGCTCGTTGCAGCCGGCTCTCTCGTGCCACCAGGGACACCAGCTCGATCTCCGCACCGGCGAGATCGATCGTGGCGGGGGCACAGAAGAGGCCTTCGACGTCCACTACCGGCTGGACAACCTCGGCCAGCGGCTTGCTCTCGACCAACACGTCGTAGATGGACGGAACTTCGGCGTGATGGTCGATGCCCAGCGCAGTGGACGCATTGCCCTGTGGGTCGAGGTCGATCACCAGGACGCGGCTGCCATGCAGGGCCAGGGACGCGGCAAGGTTGACCGTTGTGGTCGTCTTGCCGACACCGCCCTTCTGGTTGGCGACCACCATGATTCTGGTCTGCTCCGGACGTGGCAGACCTTCGCCGGCACGGCCCAGAGCCTCCACAGCGAGTTGGGCAGCACGACCGATGGGAGTGTCGTCCATCGGAGGCGGTGTTTCACGTGAAACATCCACCCCCATCGACTCGGTACGGGGACCGGGGACCGGATCGGTCATCGGTCCCGCGATGTTGGCGTCGGACCGCAAGGATTCACTCTCCTCGACTTCAGGCTCGCAATGAACAGAGCCTCCCATGCCTTCGGGGTCGTGAACCAGTGAGGCCTGGTGTTCTGTGGAGAAATCCACCTCTGTGGACAACTCCGTGCCCCGTAGGGAGGACGGAGTGTCACCAGAGGCCCCCTTTCTGAGGGAACCGAGGGGCTTTCGGTCGCGCGGTTCGGCCGCGGCGCGGCCCCGGCCGATGATGCCGTGTAGCAGTGAGCGACGTTTCACGTGAAACACGATGCACAGCAAGCAGTACCGAAAAGCCGCGACACTCCGTCATGCGTAGGTTTGGCAGCTTGTGTGGAGTACGTCTGGTCGTCAGGACGGATCAGCGGCGCCTACGTGCCCTCCCCGTGCGGGCCGCCTTCGCGCGCTTGGCCGCGAAACGCACACCGCCCGGACTCTCCCCGACCTCCACCCGGACGACGGTCGACAGCGGATCCACCACGCCCTCACCCACATGCAGGATGGACGTGGACACCGCACCGAGCTTGGTCAGCGCGGTAGCCGCGGCTTTCAGCTCCTCCTCCGCCGTGTCCCCCTTGAGGGCGAGCATCTCGCCGTAGGGACGCAGCAGCGGGATCCCCCAGGCGGCCAGGCGGTCCAGCGGGGCCACGGCACGGGCCGTCACCACATGCACCGGAGCCAGCTTCCCCATGACCTCCTCGGCACGCCCCCGCACCACGGTCACATGGTCCAGGCCGAGCAGCTCGACGACCTCGGTCAGGAAGTTGGTGCGCCGCAGCAGTGGCTCCAGCAGGGTGATGTTGAGGTCCTCCCGGACCAGCGCCAGCGGAATGCCCGGCAGCCCGGCTCCAGAACCCACGTCGCACACCGTCACCCCCTCGGGGACGGCCTCCGAGAGCACCGCGCAGTTCAGCAGGTGGCGCTCCCACAGGCGGGGCACTTCCCGTGGGCCGATCAGACCACGCTGCACGCCTGCCTCGGCGAGCAGCTCCGCGTAGCGGACCGCATCGGCGAAGCGCTCGCCGAACACTTCCCGCGCCTGCTCGGGCGCCGGGGGGAGCTCCGCAGCCTCCGTCACGGGGGACCGTCCTTCCGTACAGCGCCGGCGCTCCACGCACCGGCCACCAGAACTACCAGGCTGACAAAGTTCGGCCCCGCCTGCTCAACAGACGGGGCCGGTACAGCGGGGGGACCGCTCAGGCGGGCAGCACGACGACGAACCGCTGCGGCTCCTCGCCCTCAGACTCGCTGCGCAGACCGGCGGACTTGACCGCGTCGTGCACGACCTTGCGCTCGAACGGGGTCATCGGCTTGAGCTTCACGGGCTCGCCGGTGCTCTTCACCTCGGCGGCGGCCTTGGCGCCCAGCTCGGAGAGCTCGGCGCGCTTCTTGGCTCGGTAACCCGCGATGTCGAGCATCAGCCGGCTGCGGTCACCGGTCTCCCGGTGCACGGCCAGGCGGGTCAGCTCCTGGAGCGCCTCCAGCACCTCGCCGTCGCGGCCGACCAGCTTCTGCAGGTCGCGGCCGCTTGAGTCGCTGATGATCGACACGGAGGCGCGGTCGGCCTCGACATCCATGTCGATGTCGCCGTCGAGGTCGGCGATGTCCAGCAGACCCTCAAGGTAGTCCGCCGCGATCTCCCCCTCCTGCTCCAGGCGGGTCAGGGTGTCTGCACCCTCGGCAGCGGCGGAGGTGGTGCCTTCCGTCACGGGATGGGCTCCTTCTTACTTCTTGGACGGGGACTTGGGGCGCTGCGGACCGCCCTTGCGCTGACCGGACTGGGCCCTGCTGCGGCCGTTGGAGCCGCCCTTCGGGGCCTGCTGGGCAGCCGGCTTGGCGTCCTGCGGCTCGTCGGCCTTCTCCAGCGACGTCGTCGTGTCCGCCGAATCATCCGAAACCGACGAGTCCGAAGAAGCCGACGTGGAATCGCCGGGCGCCTTCGTTGCGCCGGACTGCCGCTGGGCCTTGCTCTGGCGCTTGGGCTGCTGCCGCTTGGCGGCGCCGGTGGCCGTGACACCGTCCTCGGTCTGCGCGACGGCCTGGGCCTCGCCCTTCACCACGGTGCCGTCGGCCTGGGCCATGAGGCCGGCCTTGGTCAGCGCGTTGATGAACGTGCGCTCGAACTCGTTGCGGTCCCGGCCCTTGGCGACGATCGCCTTGACGATGGTCTTCTCGCTGCGCCGACGGGTCTTGCCGTGGTGCGTGACGTGCTTGGTGAGGCGCTCCAGGTAGGCGGCCTGGGCCTTGGAACCCGGGGTCGGGTTGTTGCGGATGACGTACATCTGCTGACCCATGGTCCACACGTTGGTGGTCAGCCAGTAGACGAGGACACCGACCGGGAAGTTGATACCGAAGACGGCGAACATGACCGGGAAGACGTACATCAGCATCTTCTGCTGCTGCATGAACGGCGTCTTCACCGTGGTGTCGACATTCTTCGTCATCAGCTGGCGCTGCGTGTAGAACTGCGACGCCGACATCATGACGATCATGATCGCGGTGACGACCCGGACGTCCGTGAGGGAGGCACCGAGCGCCTCCACCTTCGAGGAGCCGTCCGTGAACTTCGCGGCGAGCGGGGCCCCGAAGATGTGGGCCTTACGGGCGCTGGCCAGCAGCGACTCGTTGATGACACCGATCGTCGAGCCCGTGGCGATGCCGTTGAGCACGTGGTACAGGGCGAAGAAGAACGGGGACTGCGCCAAGATGGGAAGGCACGAGGAGAGCGGGTTGGTGCCCGACTCCTTGTACAGCTTCATCATCTCTTCGGACTGACGCTGCTTGTCAGTCTTGTAGCGCTCCTGGATCTTCTTCATCTCGGGCTGGAGCGTCTGCATGGCCCGGGTCGCCTTGATCTGCTTCACGAAGAGCGGGATCAGGCAGATGCGGATCAGGATCACCAGGGACACGATGGACAAGCCCCAGGCCCAGCCCGTGTCGGGACCGAAGATCTTCCCGTACACCGAGTGGAACTGGACGATGACCCATGAGACGGGTGTCGTGATGAAGCTGAACAAGCTGGCAATCGTGTCCACTAATCATGCTCCTTGGGCATGGGACGAAGTCTCTGCGGCCGGGCTCGAAGGAAGCTCGGAAGGAGGCTTCTCCTCGGTGGCCGGTTCGGCGGCGGAGGACCCGCCCCTGCGTGCACGCCAGGCGTCACGCAGCATTTCGTGCCACCGCGGGCGCTTGCGCGGCGGGACATGGTCCACACCGCCGAGCGACCACGGATTGCACCGCAGGATGCGCCAGGCCGTGAGTGCCGTGCCCTTGATCGCACCATGCCGGTCGATGGCCGTGTAGCCGTAGTGGGAGCACGACGGGTAGTACTTGCACACCGGCCCCAGCAGCGGACTGATCGTCCACTGGTACAGCTTGATCAGAGCCAGCAGCGGGTACTTCATCGCGCGCCCCCTCCCAGCAACCGCTCGATGGCGGCATCCAGGTCTCGGGCCAGCTGTGCATGGTCGGCGTCGCCCGCTCCGGGCAGCGCTCGTACGACTACCAGGCTACCGGGGGGAAACAGGGCGACTCGCTCACGCATCAGATGACGCAGTCTGCGCTTCACTGTGTTGCGCACAACGGCACCACCCACGGCCTTGCTCACGACGAAACCCGCACGCGTCGAGGGAGCGCTCTCCCCAGGCGCGTGCGGGTCCGTGGCACCGCTACGAAGGTGGACGACGAGGGACGGGCGGCCGGCCCGGCGCCCCCGTCGTACCGCGGTCGCGAAGTCCTCGCGCCGCCTCAGCCGATGCTCGGTAGGCAGCACGACGTCATGACCTGATCGGGATCAGGCGGACAGGCTGGCGCGACCCTTGGCACGACGGTTCGCGAGAATCGCGCGGCCGGCACGGGTGCGCATCCGCAGGCGGAAGCCGTGGGTCTTCGCGCGACGACGGTTGTTCGGCTGGAAGGTGCGCTTGCTCACTCGGGGGCTCCAGAGATCAAATCGGTGGTGGCGGGTGCCGTGCTGGCTGTCACCGTGCGCCCACGAGTAGCTCGCATCACGCCCGAGTGCACCGCTTCCCGATCACCTTCAGCGATCTGTGCCCATCGGAGGCAGGCGGCAGCAGCCATCGACAACTCGACCTGGTTACGGTACGCGGGGCTACGCCATTCGGTCAAACCAGCAGTGACGGAGAGACACTATCCACAGGCTGGGGACAACAACTTGAACCGCACCCGCCACGCTGACTACCGTGGCTGAACTCCGATTCGTTCCTTTATCCCCGCCCGGCCTGATATTCATCCCGACCCGTCCTCGAACCACACGTTCGTGGGACCTGTGAGAGAGCGTGCCCTGTGGCTGACGTACCTGCCGATCTTGCCGCAGTGTGGCCACGAGTACTGGAGCAGCTCCTCGGTGAGGGCCGCGGTCAGGGTGTGGAGACGAAGGACGAACACTGGATCCGGCGCTGCCAGCCGCTCGCGCTGGTCGCGGACACCGCCCTGCTGGCCGTACCGAACGAATTCGCGAAGAACGTGCTGGAGGGCCGTCTCGCACCGATCGTCAGCGAGACCCTGAGCCGCGAGTGCGGGCGGCCGATCCGGATCGCGATCACCGTGGACGAGTCCGCGGGCGAGCCCCCGGCCCCGCCGGCGCCCCCTGTGAAGACACAGCGTTACGAGGAGCCCGAGCTTCCGTCGTCGCAGTACGACGGGGGGTACGGCCGGCACCGCGCCGACCAGCTGCCGGACCAGGGCGGCCGCGACCAGCTCCCCACCGCCCGCCCCGCCTACCCCTCCGAGTACCAGCGTCCCGAGCCCGGCGCCTGGCCGCGCCCGGGGCAGGACGAGTACGGCTGGCAGCAGCCGCGGCTCGGCTTCCCCGAGCGCGACCCCTATGCCTCGCCGCCCCAGGACGCGTACCGCTCGGACGGTTACGGCGGTCAGGACTCGTACGCACAGGAGTACCGCCCGCAGCAGCAGCCGTCGGGGCGGCCGTCGTACGAGCAGCAGCGCGCGGAGTACGAACCGCCACGCCCCGACTACGACCGGTCCGACTACGAGCGACCGGAGTACGACAGGTCCGACTACGACCGGGACTCCGGGCGCCGTGAGCTGCCCGAGCCCCCGGGCGGACCGGGCCAGGGGCACCGGGGCGGTCCCGGACGGCAGGACCTGTCGAGTCACCCGGGCATGCCGAACGCCGGCGGGCCCGGGCCACTCGGCGCGAAGCCCGCGCCGGCCGGCGGCCCCGGTGAGCCGACCGCCCGCCTGAACCCGAAGTACCTCTTCGACACGTTCGTCATCGGCGCGTCCAACCGCTTCGCACACGCGGCCGCGGTCGCCGTCGCCGAGGCGCCCGCCAAGGCGTACAACCCCCTGTTCATCTACGGGGAGTCGGGGCTCGGCAAGACGCACCTGCTGCACGCGATCGGGCACTACGCGCGGAGCCTCTACCCGGGCACGCGCGTGCGGTACGTGAGTTCGGAGGAGTTCACCAACGAGTTCATCAACTCCATCCGCGACGGCAAGGGCGACAGCTTCCGCAAGCGCTACCGCGAGATGGACATCCTGCTCGTCGACGACATCCAGTTCCTCGCGGACAAGGAGTCGACGCAGGAGGAGTTCTTCCACACCTTCAACACGCTCCACAACGCGAACAAGCAGATCGTGCTGTCCAGTGACCGGCCGCCCAAGCAGCTGGTCACGCTGGAGGACCGGCTGCGAAACCGTTTCGAGTGGGGTCTGATCACCGACGTCCAGCCGCCGGAACTGGAGACGCGGATCGCGATCCTCCGCAAGAAGGCGGTGCAGGAGCAGCTGAACGCGCCGCCGGAGGTCCTGGAGTTCATCGCCTCCCGCATCTCGCGCAACATCCGTGAGCTGGAGGGCGCGCTGATCCGGGTTACGGCGTTCGCGTCGCTCAACCGGCAGCCGGTCGATCTCGGGCTGACGGAGATCGTGTTGAAGGACCTGATCCCCGGGGGACAGGACTCCACGCCGGAGATCAGCGCCACGGCGATCATGGCGGCGACCGCGGACTACTTCGGGCTCACCGTCGAGGATCTGTGCGGCAGCTCGCGCGGCCGGCAGCTGGTCACGGCACGGCAGATCGCGATGTACCTGTGCCGGGAGCTGACGGACCTGTCGCTGCCGAAGATCGGGGCGCAGTTCGGGAACCGGGACCACACCACTGTCATGCACGCCGACCGGAAGATCCGGGCGTTGATGGCTGAGCGGCGATCGATCTACAACCAGGTGACGGAGCTGACCAACCGCATCAAGAACGGGTAGCGGTCGGCGATTCGGCTGACGGTTCTACGGCGTTCAGGGCGCCCTTGGGAGAGATCCCGGGGGCGCTTTTTGGCGTCCTGGGGTGGTTCGGAGGGGGTCCGGTACCGGTAGCGGGGGCTGGTCGCGCCCACGCGGCGAAGCCGCATATCGACACAGCCCCGCGCCCCTGACGGGGCGCTCCAGCGGGAGGCGCTGTTCGATTACCGGCCTGGTTACGGGCGTCCTCCACAGATTTGCCGACTTTCTTGTGTCCACACCCTGGGGACTGTGAAGTTGTCCCGAGCGTCGTCCACAGGCTGGGGGGCGAAAACGCATCAGGGCAGCTCAGGTGGCTGTGGAATCGTGGACAACGGATCTCCACAGACTGTGGACGACGAAAAGATCCACAGGCTGTGTATGAAGTTGTCCACCGGTAGCCCACAGGCTGAGGGGCGGTTGTCCCCAGCGATCCCCAGTTTCTCCACACCGCTGTCCACTGTTCGGCAACGCGACGCGCCTCCTCACCGACTCGAGTGAAAGGCGTCACACGAAGCTGCCGGGTTGGCCTGTGGGAAAGGTGGGTAAAGCTGGGGACGGTGTTGGGGAGAACTCCCCTCGGGCTGTGCACGGCGTGTGCAGAACTTTCTGTTCTCCACAGCGACAGCCAGTTGTCCACCGGTTCCACCCACAGGGGCAGTGGACAAAATCTCGGCCCTGACCTGGGCAAACGAGGTTATCCACGGTATCCACAGGCCCTACTACTACTGACAACTAGAGAGAGCTCGGAATCCGTTTCGAAGAGGGTCCTGTGCACAACTCGCTCTCCGGCTCCTGACCGCGCCTCGTCACGACTTGACCCCGAGAGGCACCAGCTGTCAGTGCGGTGCGTCAGACTGGTCCCCGGTGTTCTTCCCCTCCCCGGGGCCGACGACACCGAGACAGACGACGAAGACGCAGCAGGGCGAGAAGCCCCGGCAACAGCAGGAGGCGGGCTTACGGTGAAGATCCGGGTGGAACGCGACGTACTCGCGGAGGCAGTGGCCTGGGCGGCACGCAGCCTCCCGGCCCGTCCGCCGGCGCCGGTCCTCGCCGGCCTGCTCCTGAAGGCCGAGGACGGCCAGCTGAGCCTGTCCAGCTTCGACTACGAGGTCTCCGCGCGGGTCAGCGTCGAGACCGAGGTCGAGGAGGAGGGCACGGTCCTCGTCTCCGGCCGGCTGCTCGCCGACATCTGCCGTGCGCTCCCCAACCGGCCGGTGGAGATTTCCACAGACGGTGTACGGGCCACGGTGGTCTGTGGATCCTCGCGGTTCACGCTGCACACCCTGCCGGTGGAGGAGTACCCGTCCCTGCCGCAGATGCCGAACGCGACGGGCACGGTCCCCGGCGAGGTCTTCGCCTCCGCCGTCTCCCAGGTGGCCATCGCCGCCGGGCGTGACGACACGCTGCCGGTGCTGACCGGTGTGCGCATCGAGATCGAGGGCGACACGGTCACCCTGGCCTCCACCGACCGCTACCGCTTCGCGGTCCGCGAGTTCCTGTGGAAGCCGGAGAACCCGGAGGCCTCCGCGGTCGCCCTGGTGCCCGCCAAGACGCTCCTGGACACCGCCAAGGCCCTCACGAGCGGCGACAGCGTCATCCTGGCCCTCTCCGGCTCCGGCGCGGGCGAGGGGCTCATCGGCTTCGAGGGCGCTGGCCGGCGTACGACCACGCGTCTGCTCGAAGGCGACCTGCCGAAGTACCGCACGCTGTTCCCGACCGAGTTCAACTCCGTCGCGGTGATCGAGACCGCCCCCTTCGTGGAGGCCGTCAAGCGTGTGGCCCTGGTCGCCGAGCGGAACACCCCGGTGCGGCTCAGCTTCGAGCAGGGCGTGCTGATCCTGGAGGCCGGTTCCAGCGACGACGCACAGGCTGTGGAAAGGGTCGACGCGCAGCTGGACGGCGACGACATCTCGATCGCCTTCAACCCCACGTTCCTGCTGGACGGCCTGAGCGCGATCGACTCGCCGGTGGCGCAGCTGTCGTTCACGACGTCCACGAAGCCGGCGCTGCTGAGCGGGAAGCCGGCGGTGGATGCCGAGGCGGACGAGGCGTACAAGTACCTGATCATGCCGGTGCGGCTCAGCGGCTGAGTTGTCCACAGCTGTGCACGGTGCCGGGTCTCCCCTGTGGGTACCCGGCGCCGAGGCCTGGTGGGTTTCCCCAGGTGAGCGGCTATGCCCACAACTGTGCGCAAAGGGTCGCGATTAGGCTCGGACGCGGGTACGAACGTGCCTCTCCTGCCACACCGCAACCTAAGGAACCAACTGATGGAGCTCGGTCTCGTCGGCCTCGGCAAGATGGGCGGCAACATGCGCGAGCGGATCCGCCGCGCGGGCCACACCGTCGTCGGATACGACCGCAACCCGGACCTCGCCGACGTCCACAGCCTGGAAGAGCTTGTGGGCAAGCTCAGCGGGCCGCGCGTGGTGTGGGTGATGGTCCCGGCCGGTGCGCCGACGCAGTCCACGATCGACGAGCTGGCCGAGCTCCTGGAGCCCGGTGACGTGGTCGTCGACGGCGGCAACTCCCGCTGGACGGACGACGAGAGGCACGCCGAGGAGCTGGCCGCCAAGGGCATCGGCTTCGTCGACTGCGGGGTCTCCGGCGGTGTCTGGGGCCTGGAGAACGGCTACGCGCTGATGTACGGCGGCGATGCCGAGCACGTCGAGCAGGTCCGGCCGGTCTTCGACGCGCTGAAGCCCGAGGGCGACTTCGGTTCGGTGCACGCCGGCAAGGTCGGTGCAGGCCACTTCGCGAAGATGGTCCACAACGGCATCGAGTACGCGATGATGCAGGCCTACGCTGAGGGCTGGGAGCTGCTCGAGAAGGTCGACTCCGTCACGGACGTGCGCGAGGTCTTCCGCTCCTGGCAGGAAGGGACGGTCATCCGTTCCTGGCTGCTCGACCTCGCGGTGAACGCCCTCGACGGGGACGAGCACCTGGACAAGCTGAAGGGTTATGCACAGGACTCCGGCGAGGGCCGGTGGACTGTGGAGGCCGCGATAGACAACGCGGTGCCGCTGCCCGCGATCACCGCCTCGCTGTTCGCGCGGTTCGCCTCCCGGCAGGAGGACTCGCCGCAGATGAAGATGATCGCCGCGCTGCGCAACCAGTTCGGCGGCCACGCCGTAGCGGCGAAGTAGCACCAAGCAGAGACGAAGCAGCAGGTCACGGGGAGGTCGGCGAAACACCCATGCACGTCACGCATCTGTCGCTGGCCGACTTCCGTTCGTACGCCCGGGTCGAGGTCCCGCTCGACCCGGGCGTCACCGCCTTCGTCGGCCCCAACGGCCAGGGCAAGACCAACCTCGTCGAGGCCGTCGGCTATCTCGCCACCCTCGGCAGCCACCGGGTCGCCTCCGACGCTCCCCTGGTCCGCATGGGTGCCGACCGGGCGGTCATCCGGGCGCAGGTCCGGCAGGGCGACCGGCAGCAGCTGGTCGAGCTGGAGCTCAACCCCGGCAAGTCCAACCGCGCCCGCATCAACAGGTCCTCGCAGGTCAGGCCGCGTGACGTCCTGGGGATCGTACGGACCGTGCTGTTCGCGCCCGAGGACCTCGCGCTGGTGAAGGGCGATCCCGGCGAGCGGCGCCGCTTCCTTGACGAGCTGATCACCGCGCGGTCGCCGCGGATGGCCGGCGTGCGGTCCGACTACGAGCGGGTGCTGAAGCAGCGGAACACCCTGCTGAAGACCGCGGCCCTGGCCCGGCGGCACGGCGGTCGTTCCATGGACCTGTCCACACTGGACGTGTGGGACCAGCACCTCGCGCGCGTGGGCGCCGAGCTGCTCGCCCAGCGGCTCGACCTGGTCGCCGCGATCCAGCCCCTTGCCGACAAGGCGTACGAGCAGCTGGCGCCGGGCGGTGGTCCCGTCGCGCTGGACTACAAGCCGTCGGCGCCCGGCGAGGCCCACACGCGCGAGGACCTGTACACCCAGCTGATGGCGGCCCTGGCGGACACCCGCAAGCAGGAGATCGAGCGGGGTGTGACGCTGGTCGGTCCGCACCGCGACGACCTGGTCCTCAAGCTGGGGCAGCTGCCCGCCAAGGGGTACGCCTCGCACGGCGAGTCCTGGTCGTACGCGCTGGCGCTGCGCCTCGCCTCGTACGACCTGCTGCGTGCCGAGGGCAACGAGCCGGTGCTGGTGCTCGACGACGTGTTCGCCGAGCTGGACGCCCGGCGCCGGGAGCGGCTGGCGGAGCTCGTCGCGCCCGGGGAGCAGGTGCTGGTCACGGCCGCTGTGGACGACGACGTACCGCACATCCTCACGGGGACGCGGTACACGGTGGCCGACGGGACGGTGGAGCGCGCATGAGCACCGACGGACCCGGACCCGCAGCCAAGAACGAACCCTCGGGTGTCGACCTCGCGCGCGTGGCGCTCAGGGCGGCGAAGGAGGCGGCACGCGCGCGTGGGGACGCGGCACAGCAGAAGAAGCAGGCGCGCCGCGGTGGCCTGCGCTCCGGCGCGCGCGCCGACGGCCGCGACCCGATGGCGCTGGGTTCCGCGATCAACCGGCTGATCACCGAGCGCGGCTGGGAGACGCCGGCCGCGGTGGGCGGGGTGATGGGCCGCTGGCCGGAGATCGTCGGCGACGATCTGGCCAACCACTGTGTGCCGCAGCGCTACGACGAGGACGAGCGCGTGCTGGTCGTGCAGTGCGACTCGACGGCCTGGGCGACCCAGCTGCGCCATCTCGCACCGGCGCTGGTCGCCCGCCTGAACGAGGACCTTGGGCACGGCACCGTACGCATGATCAAGGTGCTCAATCCGGGGGGTCCTGCCCGGCGCTACGGCCCTTTGCGCGCCCCCGGGAGCACCGGGCCCGGCGATACCTACGGGTGACTTACGTCACGCCACGAGCCGGGTGCGGAGCCGTCGTACGGCCGCCTCGGCTGGTCGTCGTACCACCGCACGCGGTTGCGAATCGCGACCTGACCCCGGAGTAGCCAAGGGTTGACGGCCGGAAGCGCTGAGTGCCTCCGTGAGCCTCTTGGAGCCCCCATCCGCATATCGGGAGTCGGCAGAGGCGGGTTCAGGGCGGCACATGCGGACTCAGGTACCGGCAAACCCCCATCACTGTCGGCGCTACCGGTAGACTGGAAGACAATCCCGCCCCGAACGTGGGGACCGCCCGGGAAAAGCTGAGCAACGCTGATCAAGGCTTACCAACGCAACATGCCGCAGCCGCTCCGGCAACCCGCCGACGAGCCTGGCTCGTGCTGTGCCAGAAAGGGCGCTTCGTGGCCGATTCCGGCAACCCCAACGAGAACATCCCGTCCACCGACGCCGGCGCGAACGGTGAGGTCACCGCCTCTTACGACGCCAGCGCCATCACCGTCCTCGAAGGGCTGGACGCGGTCCGCAAGCGACCCGGTATGTACATCGGCTCCACCGGCGAGCGCGGTCTGCACCACCTTGTGTACGAGGTCGTGGACAACTCCGTCGACGAGGCTCTGGCGGGCCACGCGGACACCATCGACGTGACGATCCTGGCCGACGGCGGCGTGCGCGTCGTCGACAACGGCCGTGGCATCCCCGTCGGCATCGTGGCGTCCGAGGGCAAGCCGGCCGTCGAGGTCGTACTGACCGTGCTGCACGCGGGCGGCAAGTTCGGCGGCGGGGGCTACGCGGTCTCCGGCGGTCTGCACGGTGTGGGTGTGTCCGTCGTGAACGCGCTGTCGTCCAGGGTGTCCGTCGAGATCAAGACCGATGGCCACCGCTGGACGCAGGACTACAAGCTGGGCGTTCCGACGGCTCCGCTGGCCAAGCACGAGGAGACCGACGAGACCGGTACCTCGGTCACGTTCTGGGCGGACCCGGACATCTTCGAGACCACCGAGTACTCCTTCGAGACGCTGTCGCGGCGCTTCCAGGAGATGGCGTTCCTCAACAAGGGCCTGACGATCGGGCTCACCGACGAGCGCGAGTCGGCGAAGGCGGTGGCCGGGGCGGACGAGGCCGGCGCCGACGAGAAGGCCGAGGTCAAGACCGTCACGTACCACTACGAGGGCGGCATCGTCGACTTCGTGAAGTACCTCAACTCCCGCAAGGGCGACGCGGTGCACCCGACGGTGATCGACCTGGAGGCCGAGGACAAGGACAAGAGCCTGTCCCTCGAGGTCGCCATGCAGTGGAACAGCGGCTACAGCGAGGGTGTGTACTCGTTCGCCAACATCATCCACACGCACGAGGGCGGCACCCACGAGGAGGGCTTCCGTGCGGCGCTGACCTCGCTGATCAACAAGTACGCGCGCGACAAGAAGCTGCTCCGCGAGAAGGACGACAACCTCACCGGCGACGACATCCGCGAGGGTCTGACCGCGATCATCTCGGTCAAGCTGAGCGAGCCGCAGTTCGAGGGCCAGACGAAGACCAAGCTGGGCAACACGGAGGCCAAGACCTTCGTGCAGAAGGCGGTCTACGAGCACCTGAACGACTGGCTGGACCGCAACCCGGTCGAGGCGGCGGACATCATCCGCAAGGGCATCCAGGCGGCCACCGCGCGCGTGGCGGCCCGCAAGGCCCGGGACCTGACCCGGCGCAAGGGCCTCCTGGAGAGCGCCTCGCTGCCGGGCAAGCTCTCCGACTGCCAGTCGAACGACCCCACCAAGTGCGAGATCTTCATCGTCGAGGGTGACTCCGCCGGCGGCTCGGCCAAGTCCGGCCGCAACCCGCAGTACCAGGCGATCCTCCCGATCCGCGGCAAGATCCTCAACGTCGAGAAGGCGCGGATCGACAAGATCCTGCAGAACCAGGAGATCCAGGCGCTGATCTCCGCCTTCGGCACGGGTGTGCACGAGGACTTCGACATCGAGAAGCTCCGCTATCACAAGATCATCCTTATGGCGGACGCCGACGTCGACGGCCAGCACATCTCCACCCTGCTGCTGACCTTCCTGTTCCGCTTCATGCGGCCGCTGGTCGAGGCCGGGCACGTGTACCTCTCCCGTCCGCCGCTCTACAAGATCAAGTGGGGCCGGGACGACACGGAGTACGCGTACTCGGACCGTGAGCGCGACGCGCTCATCGAGATGGGGCGGCAGCGCGGCAAGCGGGTCCGCGAGGACTCGATCCAGCGCTTCAAGGGTCTCGGCGAGATGAACGCCGAGGAGCTGCGCATCACCACGATGGACCAGGAGCACCGGGTCCTCGGCCAGGTCACCCTGGACGACGCGGCCCAGGCCGACGACCTGTTCTCGGTCCTGATGGGCGAGGACGTCGAGGCCCGTCGCGCGTTCATCCAGCGCAACGCCAAGGACGTCCGCTTCCTCGACATCTGAGTCGGTCTCAGCTGACCGCACCAGGAAGGATCTTGACCAGCCATGACCGACGAGAACACTCCCGTCACCCCTGAAGAGGGCGGCGAGCTCGCGATGCGCGTCGAGCCTGTCGGGCTCGAGACGGAGATGCAGCGCTCGTACCTGGACTACGCGATGTCCGTCATCGTGTCCCGTGCGCTGCCCGACGTCCGCGACGGCCTCAAGCCCGTGCACCGCCGCGTCCTGTACGCGATGTACGACGGCGGCTACCGCCCCGAGCGCGGCTTCTACAAGTGCGCCCGTGTCGTCGGCGACGTCATGGGCAACTACCACCCGCACGGCGACTCCTCCATCTACGACGCCCTGGTGCGCCTCGCCCAGCCGTGGTCGATGCGGATGCCGCTGGTGGACTCCAACGGCAACTTCGGCTCCCCGGGCAACGACCCGGCGGCCGCCATGCGGTACACCGAGTGCAAGCTGGCGCCGCTGTCGATGGAGATGGTCCGCGACATCGACGAGGAGACCGTCGACTTCACGGACAACTACGACGGCCGCTCCCAGGAGCCGACCGTCCTGCCCGCCCGCTTCCCGAACCTGCTGATCAACGGCTCCGCCGGTATCGCGGTCGGCATGGCGACCAACATCCCGCCGCACAACCTGCGCGAGGTCGCGGCCGGCGCCCAGTGGTACCTGGAGAACCCGGAGGCCTCGCACGAGGAGCTCCTGGACGCGCTGATCGAGCGCATCAAGGGTCCCGACTTCCCGACCGGCGCCCTCGTCGTCGGCCGCAAGGGCATCGAGGAGGCCTACCGCACGGGCCGCGGCTCGATCACCATGCGTGCGGTCGTCGAGGTCGAGGAGATCCAGAACCGCCAGTGCCTGGTGGTCACGGAGCTGCCGTACCAGACCAACCCCGACAACCTCGCGCAGAAGATCGCCGACCTGGTGAAGGACGGCAAGGTCGGAGGCATCGCCGACGTCCGCGACGAGACCTCCTCGCGCACCGGCCAGCGGCTGGTCATCGTGCTGAAGCGGGACGCGGTCGCCAAGGTCGTCCTGAACAACCTGTACAAGCACACCGACCTCCAGTCCAACTTCGGCGCCAACATGCTGGCGCTGGTCGACGGCGTGCCGCGCACGCTGTCGTTGGACGCGTTCATCCGGCACTGGGTGACGCACCAGATCGAGGTCATCGTCCGGCGGACGAAGTTCCGGCTGCGCAAGGCCGAGGAGCGGGCGCACATCCTGCGCGGTCTGCTGAAGGCGCTGGACGCGATCGACGAGGTCATCGCGCTGATCCGGGCCAGTGACACGGTCGACATCGCGCGCACGGGCCTGATGGACCTCCTGGAGATCGACGAGATCCAGGCCAACGCCATCCTGGAGATGCAGCTGCGGCGCCTGGCCGCCCTGGAGCGTCAGAAGATCATCCAGGAGCACGACGAACTCCAGGCGAAGATCACCGAGTACAACGAGATCCTCGCCTCGCCGGTCCGGCAGCGCGGCATCGTCAGCGCCGAGCTCGCCGCGATCGTGGAGAAGTTCGGCGACGATCGCAAGACCATGCTGGTGCCCTACGACGGTGACATGTCCATCGAGGACCTGATCGCCGAGGAGGACATCGTCGTCACGGTCTCGCGCGGCGGCTACGTCAAGCGCACCAAGACCGTCGACTACCGGGCGCAGAAGCGCGGCGGCAAGGGCGTGCGCGGTACGAAGCTCAAGGAAGACGACATCGTCGACCACTTCTTCGTCTCGACCACGCACCACTGGCTGCTGTTCTTCACGAACAAGGGCCGGGTGTACCGGGCGAAGGCGTACGAGCTGCCGGACGCCGGCCGGGACGCGCGCGGTCAGCACGTGGCGAACCTGCTGGCCTTCCAGCCGGACGAGGCGATCGCCGAGATCCTCGCGATCCGGGACTACGACGCGGCGGACTACCTGGTGCTGGCCACCAAGGCCGGTCTGGTCAAGAAGACGCCTCTGAAGGATTACGATTCGCCCCGCTCCGGCGGTGTCATCGCGATCAACCTGCGGGAGCGCGAGGACGGTTCCGACGACGAACTGATCGGTGCCGAGCTGGTTTCGGCGGACGATGATCTGCTTCTGATCAGCAAGAAGGCGCAGTCGATCAGGTTCACCGCCTCCGACGACACTCTGCGTCCCATGGGCCGGGCCACCTCCGGTGTCAAGGGCATGAGTTTCCGTGCGGACGATGAACTTCTGTCGATGAATGTTGTTCGACCCGGTACGTTCGTGTTCACTGCCACCGACGGGGGGTACGCGAAGCGGACCCGTGTCGACGAGTACCGCGTCCAGGGCCGCGGCGGCCTCGGCATCAAGGCCGCCAAGATCGTGGAGGACCGCGGTTCGCTGGTCGGCGCGCTGATCGTCGAGGAGAACGACGAGATCCTCGCCATCACCCTGTCCGGCGGTGTGATTCGCACGCGAGTCAGCGGGGTCAGGGAGACGGGCCGTGACACCATGGGCGTCCAACTGATCAACCTGGGCAAGCGCGATGCCGTCGTCGGCATCGCGCGTAACGCCGAGGCCGGCAGTGAGGCGGAGGAAGTCGACGGCGAGGACGCCGTGGACGAGACCGCCGAGGGTGTCGCGACCAGCGGTACGGACGAGGGTGAGGCGCCCTCGGCCGAGTAGGCACGAGGAGTGAGTCATCGTGAGCGGAGCCACGGGCGCCGGATCGGCCGGTACCTCGACGGGTACGGATGCGGACGGCGGCGGCCGTGGCTCCGCCGCGTCCGACGGGGGCGGTGCACCGCAGCAGGCGGACACGCACACGACCCAGCTGAAGGCGATCAAGGCGCCCGTCAAGGCGTCCGCGCCGGAGGCACAGGGATCGCAGGGGGGATCCGTGACCGACACGCGAGGGCAGGCGGCGCCGGGCGACCGGCCGGCGCCCGCGCAGCCGCAGCAGGGCACGTCCCCGCTGCCCGGGGAACGGCGGGCCGAGCAGCCCGCCGGGCCCTACCACCCGCCGCAGGCCTACCCGGCGGCGCAGGCCGCAGCGGCCGCACCGGCGCCCTCGGGGGCCGTACGACGGCCGCGTACCGGCGCCGGTACGCGCACCGCCCCGCGTACCCGCAAGGCCCGGCTGCGGGTCGCCAAGGCCGACCCCTGGTCGGTGATGAAGGTCAGCTTCCTGCTCTCCATCGCGCTGGGCATCTGCTCGATCGTGGCGGCGGCGGTGCTGTGGATGGTCCTGGACGCGATGGGCGTGTTCTCGACGGTCGGCGGCACGATCTCGGAGGCGACCGGTTCGAACGAGTCGAACGGCTTCGACCTCCAGGCGTTCCTCTCCCTCCCGCACGTCCTGACGTTCACGGCGATCATCGCGGTCATCGACGTCGTCCTCGCGACGGCGCTGGCGACCCTCGGCGCGTTCATCTACAACCTCTCCGCCGGCTTCGTCGGCGGCATCGAGCTGACCTTGGCCGAGGACGAGTAACCGGAGTTCAAACCTCTCCTGACGCTCCCCCGACAACCGATTTTGGGACTGCCCCGGTCGTGCGCTAATCTTCAGGAGTCAGCGCGCGGGACACACACCGCAGAGCGCGGCGGGGCTATAGCTCAGTTGGTTAGAGCGCATCCCTGATAAGGATGAGGCCACAGGTTCAAATCCTGTTAGCCCCACCAGCGTGAAGGCCCCCGGTCCGGATGGATCGGGGGCCTTCTGCGTTCCCAGGGGCGGTCGGGGCATGAAAAGGCCCGACCGCTGGCGACGGGGGATGCACCAGCGATCGGGCTGCAGCCAGCCTAACAAGGTGGCCTGTGCGGTGGGAGTCAACTTCTCGGCCGTCATGAGCAGTTGTGATCGGGATCACTCAAAGACGGTCAGGCGTGGGGGTGGATCAGGCGTCGCAGGGTGGGTCGTAGGTGAGGCGGGGGAGGTACTCGCGCCACTTGGCGGGCGTCAAAACGTCGCGGGTGACCGAGCAGATGCGGGTGACCGCCTGGTCGACGTCCAGACTCCACAGCCGGACCGTGTCGGCGCCGCTGGAGACGCCCAGCATGTTGCTCCGCGGGCTGAAGGAGAGGAAGTTGCCCGTCTTGGCGTTGGGACTCATGGACTGGCCGATGGGGTGGGCCGAGGACGGGGACGACACGTTCCAGAGGCGGACCGTGTTGTCGTTGCCGCCACTGGCCAGGGTCCTGCCGTCCTGGCTGAAGGTCAGGGAGACGACCGCCTCGGTATGGCCGGTGAGGACCACGCCCAGCCGGGTCGCGTGCGCGGGATCGGAGACGTTCCAGAGGTGGACCGTGTCGTCGTCGCTGCCGCTGGCCAGGGTGCGCCCGTCGGGGCTGTAGGCGAGGGTGTTGATGGGGCCCAGGTGGCCCTTGAGAGGGCTGCCCAGGGGCCTGGCACGGGTCCGGTCGGAGACGTTCCAGAGGCGTACGGTGCCGTCCGCGCTGCCGCTGGCCAGCGTCCTGCCGTCCGGGCTGAAGACGAGCGCGTTGACGTAACCGGTGTGGCCCTCCAGGGGCTCGCCGAGGCGCTTGGGGTGGGCCGGGTCGCTGATGTCCAGGAGCTGGACCGTGCGGTCGTCGTAGTCGGCGGCCACGGTGCGTCCGTCGGGGCTCAGCGCCAGTGCCTCGGAGCCCGCGTACCGGGTGTTCAGCCGGACCGGCGCACCGTACTGGGCGGGGTGCGCGGGGTCGGAGACGTTCCACAGCTGCACCCAGCTGAGGTTGTCCTCGCTGGTCAGGATGATCAGGGTGCGTCCGTCCCGGGCGAACACCATCGAGCGCAGATCCCGCGACCCGGTCGTGAACGGCTTGCCGAGCGCGGTGGGCCGGGCCGGGTCCGTGATGTTCCACAGCCGCATCCTGCTGTCACCGCCGCCGGTGGCCAGGACGCGGCCGTCCGGGCTGAACGCCCCCGCCGCGCCGATCATGTCCGAACCCGGGATCGACCACAGCCGCACCTTGCCGTCACCACTGCCGGTGGCGAGGGTCTGCCCGTCGGGGCTCCAGCCGACGGCGTACATCTCGCCGCTGCTGCCCGCGAGCGGCTCGCCCACCTGGGAGGGGAAGGCCGGGTTGTCGACGTTCCAGAGGCTGGCCGTGGAGTCCGCGCTGCCCGCGGCGAGCATGGAACCGTCGGGGCTGAAGGCCACCGACCAGACAGGACCGGTATGGCCGGTGAGCGGTGCGCCGAGGGCCTCGGGGTGCGTCCGGTCCGAGACGTCCCACAGCCGTACGGTGTCGTCCTTGCTGCCGCTGGCGAGGGTGCGGCCGTCCGGGCTGAAGGCCACCGAGTGCACGGTCGCGGTGTGCCCGGTCAGCGGAGCGCCGACGCGCTCGGGGTGCCGGGGGTCGGAGACGTCGTACAGGAGGATCGAGTTGTCGTCGCTGCCGGCCGCGAGGGTGCGGCCGTCGGGGCTGAACGCGATGGAGCGTACGGCCTCGGTGTGGCCGGTGAGGGTGCCGAGCGAAGCGGGGTGGCGCGGGTCGTGCACGTCCCACATCCGGACGGTGTGGTCCTCGTCGGCGGTGGCCACGGTGCGCCCGTCCGGGCTGAAGGCGACCAGGTAGACAGTGCCGTCGTGGCCGGCCAGCGGGGAGCCCAGGGAGGTGGGGTGCTTCGGGTCGGAGACGTCCCACAGCCGTACGGTGCCGTCGTCGCCGGCGCTGGCCAGGGTCTTGCCGTCCGGGCTGAAGACCGCGCTGGAGACCCAGCTCGTGTGGCCCAGCAGCGGCTTGCCGATGGCCTTGGGCCGGGTCGGGTCGCTCACGTCCCACAGCCGGACCGTGCGGTCGTAGGCGGCGGTGGCCAGGATCTTGCCGTCGGGGCTGAAGGAAGTGAGGTAGACGGCGCCGGTGTGGCCGAGCAGCGGGGTGGCCAGCGGGGCGTTGACGATGGATATCAGGCGGTTGTTGGCGCCCTCGTCGTCCGGGCGCAGGTCGTGGGCCACCAGGTCGAGCTGGGCGGACAGCGACGGGTCCGAGTACTGGAAGCGGTCGGCCTCCGCGACCACCTGCTCGAACACCGCGTCGTCCCGCTGCTGCCGGGCGATCACGGCGGAGCCGGCGGCCAGTACCGCGAGCACTACCAGCGCCGACACGGCGGCCCGGCTGAGCCACACCGTGCGCCGGCGCAGCCGTACCGAGGCCGCCAGGAACTCCACAGCGCTGCGGGTCAGGTAGGTGTCTCCGGCCGACGTCGCCCAGGTGTGGGCCTGTTCGAGCCGTGAACCGCGGTAGAGCAGGGCGGAGTCGTGGCTTGACTCGTCCCAGGCCCGGCCGTCCTCCTCCAGACGCTGCCGCAGCAGATTGCCGTTGCGGTCCTCGTCGAGCCACTCGCGCAGTCGGGGCCAGGCGTGCAGCAACGCCTCGTGGGTGATCTCCACGGTGTCGGCGTCGAGGGTCACCAGCCGGGCCCGGACCAGGGCTTCGAGTGACTCCTCCGTCTTGACCGGGTCGGTGGATTCCGCGGCCAGCTGGCGTCGGGTGCCCCGTCTGCGGGTCGCCTGGGTGTCCTCGCCGAGCCGTACGAGGCGGAGCAGGAGCAGCCGGGCGGCGGTGCGTGCGGCCGGGTCCAGGCTGGACCAGGCGCGCTCGGCGGTCGCGGCGACGGCGCCCTGGATGCCGCCGGCGGCCCGGTAGCCGGCCAGTGTCAGCCGGCCCGCCTTACGGCGCTGCCAGGTGGCGAGAAGGGCGTGGGAGAGGAGCGGGAGGACACCGGCGTCATGGGCGCCCCGCGGGCCGTCCGCGCTCACCTCCCGGACGATCAGCTCGGCGAGGCCGGGCTCCAGCTCCAGGCCCACGGCCTTGGCGGGAGCGGTCACCGCCTCACGCAGCTCGGCGGTGGTCAGCGGGCCGAGCACCATGTGCCGGTGCTGGAGCGCGTCGGCCAGCTCCGGGTAGCCGAGGCACTGCTCGTAGAAGTCGGCACGGATACCGAGGACCACCAGGGCGGGGGCCGGTTCGCCGGAGGCGGCGGGGGTGCTGGCCACGTGCAGGAGCTGGACGAAGGTGCGCCGGTCTGCCTCGTCGGTGCAGAGGGTGAAGGTCTCCTCGAACTGGTCGACGATGAGGACTGGACGGGTGGGATCGCCCCCTGAGGGGCGCCCTGTTTCACGTGAAACATCGACGGTCGACCTGGCCGCGGCGAGTGCGGCGTCGGCGGGTGCGCCGTCGGGCGATCCGATCTTGGCCGATACGGGCGCGGCTGACCCCGTCCTGGTCGACCCGGGCGCGATTGACGCTGGTTCGGTCGACCCGGACTTGGTCGGCACGGGCTCGGTCTTGCGTCGGGTCCAGGCCGTGACCGCTTGTCGTACGGCGTCCGGATCGTCGAGGTCTGTCGGTTCGGCCAGCTCGGGTATGCGGCGGATCAGCTCCTTCACGGGGTCCGCACCCGGGACGAGTTGAAGGATGCGGTGCGGGCGGCCCTCGTCATCGGCCAGGGCGCCGCTCTGCAGCGCGGTGACCAGGCCGGCGTTCAGCAGTGAGGACTTTCCCGCCCCCGAGGCGCCGACCAGCATCACCAGACCGCCGCCCGCCTCGGCGGAACGGAGCTGGGCGACCAGCGCGTCGGTGGAGCGCTCCCGGCCGAAGAACCAGCGGGCGTCCTCACGGCGGTAGGAGGCCAGCCCCCGGTACGGGCACACACTGTCGACCGGCGGCGGCTGGTCCGTCTCCTCGGCCGATTCCGGTGCGGGCAGTTCGCCGACCGGGTCGGCCACGGCCCGCTCCCACAGCTTCTGCCACTGGGTCATGTCGTAGAGCCCGCCGGACACCGCCACCGGTTGGGCGCGGCGGGCCTGCGGGATGAGGACCTGCAGGACGGCGGAGAGGGCGACGAACTGGGCGGGCACGTTCTTGGCCCGCCGCCAGTCGCTGATCCGCTGCGCGGAGACCCGTACGGGCCGGCCACGTTCGTCGACGCGATGCAGCCGGTCGACCGCTTCGGCGACGCGTTTGAGTGGAGGATTGCCGGCCTCCTTGTACAGCAACGCGAGGCGTTCCGCGAAGGCTGTGCGTGCCCCTGCGTCGGGACCCAAGGCTCTCCACCCCTTACTTCCCCCGCTACTGGCCATCCGGACCGGAAAACTCACTTTATACGGCTGACCTGCGGCGAAGCCTCGGACCGGACGTCCTGCCCTCCTCAGACGGGCTCCTCGGCTGGCAGGATTTCGCCGCAGCAACGCGGTGATCGGGCCTCGCCCCGACCGGCCGACCAGCTCAGCATTGGCAGAGACAGCTCACGGCACCGCACATTCTCGGTCACCTTCGACCGGCGGCCTTCCGCCGGAGTGGCCGTACGACACGAGCTGCTCCCGCGCATTGAGCAGGTATCCGGTCTCAGTGCGCGGTCCGACACCACCCGCGCCGTTCGGCACCGGTCCCCACGTGGGGAGGGACCGGTGCCGAACGGCACGGGTTCATATCCAGCCCGCCGTCCGGGCCGCCGCGGCCGCGTGTTCCTCCGCGTCGTCGGCCTTCGCGTTCAGAGCCGCGTCCTGTCCCGCCGTCGTGCCGCCGGCCGCCGCCGCGGCCGCCTGGGATGCGGTGAGGGCGGCACGCAGGGCCGTCGCCGTCTCGGCGCGCTCGTCCAGGGATCCGGCCACCTGCGCGGCCAGCGCCGCGGTGGCGGCGGCGTTGCGGGCGCAGCGGGCGTCCGCCGCCGGATCGGGTGCGGTGCCGGCCAGGGCGGTGAGTGACTGGGCGGACAGCCGGAGCGCGTTCGCGGCCCGGCCCACCGGACCGGTCGGGACGGTCTGTGCCGCTTCGGGGTCGATCCCCGCGTGGCGGCAGGCGGCCACCGCGCGCTCGTACGCGCTGTGGGCGCGTGCCGAGTGCAGCTTTCTGAGGGTGTCCGCCGAAGGGGAGCCGGAGAGCGAGCCGGAGGTTGAACCGGAGGGGGACTTCGAGGGGTCGGTCGTCATCTGTGCCTCCTCGCTGGGAGTGCCGTGATGGGGTGGAGGGCCGCTGCGGGTCCGTGGGGGCTGGTCGCGCCCACGCGGCGGTAGCCGCACATCGGATACAACCCCGCGCCCCTTCGGGGCGCCCCCATGGGGCCCGCCCCTAAGGGGGTGCGTCGGCTAGCCGAACAAGCCCAGTGCGGCGTCCACCGACCAGCTCTGCCAGCTGATGGCGAACAGGCCGACCAGGGAGATCAGGGCCATCATCAGGTTCTGCCCTTGTTCGGCCCAGTCGTGGATCATGAGGACCAGGTAGATCAGGTTGAGCAGGAACCCGGCCACCAGCGCGATCGGTGTGAGGAAGCCGGAGACCAGGCCGAGGCCCAGGGCGAGCTCCGCGTAGGCCACGACGTAGGCCATCAGCCGGGGCCGGGGCGCGACGACGGTGTCGAAGCCCCGCCGGACCACCGGCCAGCGGTGCTTCTCCGCGACACCGGCCGCCCACCGGATGCCTCCGCCGCCGAACCACTGCTTCTTGTCCTTGTGCCGCCAACTCTCCAGCCACCACAGACCGAGCCCGATGCGGAGCACCGCGAACCATTCGGCACCGCTCAGCAAGGCTGATCGCATCCCGCACCCTCCCCGGATCCCCGAACCGACCTGACGAACCGTCAGTTCAGCGGAAGGCGGCGTGCGTCGCAAGAGGGAGGGTGGGGCGAACTCCGGGAGACGGGCGGCGTGCGGGACGCGGCGGGCCTTGCTGGTGCAGGCTCCTGGGCCTAGCCTGAATGCCGACGGCTTATCTGATGGACCGTCAGATAAATTCGGAACTTCGCAGGCAGCAGGGGGTAGGCATGGCAGAGAACACGACCGGCACCCAGGATCTGCCCAGGGTGATCAGCGTGGACGACCACGTGATCGAGCCCGCGCACCTCTTCGAGCGGTGGCTGCCGGGCAAGTACCGCGACAAGGGGCCCAAGCCCTTCACCGCCGGCATCGGCGAACTCGCCTACGTCGGCGGCAAGTACCGGTTCACCACCGATCCCGAGGGCCAGATCACCGACTGGTGGGAGTACGAGGGCCTGCTCTTCCCGTACAAGCGCATCATCGCCGCCGTCGGCTTCTCCCGGGACGAGATGACGCTCGACGGCATCACCAGGGAGGAGATGCGGCGGGGCTGCTGGGACCCCAAGGCCCGCCTGGAGGACATGGAGATGAACCATGTCGAGGCCTCCCTCTGCTTCCCGACCTTCCCCCGCTTCTGCGGGCAGACCTTCGCCGAGGCCAAGGACAAGGAGGTCGCGCTGGCCTGCGTCCGCGCCTACAACGACTGGATGGTCGAGGAGTGGTGCGGGGACAGCGGGGGCCGGCTGATCCCGCTGTGCCTGATCCCGCTGTGGGACATCGACCTGGCCGTCGCCGAGATCCGGCGCAACGCCGAGCGGGGCGTCCGGGCGGTCACCTTCAGCGAGATCCCGACCTACCTGGGCCTGCCGTCCATCCACTCCGGCTACTGGGACCCGTTCTTCGCGGCCTGCGAGGAGACCGGGACGGTCGTCAACATGCACATCGGGTCGAGTTCCCAGATGCCGGCCGCCTCCCCGGACGCCCCGCCCGCCGTCCAGGCCTCGCTCAGCTTCAACAACGCCATGGCCTCGATGATGGACTTCCTCTTCTCCGGGGTCCTGGTGAAGTTTCCCCGGCTGAAACTCGCGTACAGCGAGGGCCAGATGGGCTGGATCCCGTACGCACTGGAGCGCGCCGACGACGTCTGGGAGGAGCACCGCGCCTGGGGCGGGGTGAAGGACCTGATCCCCGAGCCGCCCTCGACGTACTACTACCGGCAGATCTTCTGCTGCTTCTTCCGCGACCGGCACGGCATCGAGGCGATCAAGACGATCGGCGTGGACAACGCGACGTTCGAGACGGACTACCCGCACGTCGACTCGACCTGGCCGGAGACCAAGCGGGTGGCCCAGGAACACGTGGGCGGCTTGGACCCGGAGGTCGCCTACAAGCTGCTGCGCGGCAACGCGATCCGGATGCTGGAGCTGCCCTTCACATAGCCGGTTCAGCCAGCCGTATCGGCCGGCCGCTTCCTTCGGCCGCTTCCTTCGGCCGTTTCCGTCGGCCGTTTCCGCCGGCCGGTTCAGCGGGCCGCCCGGTGGGCAGGGGACCTGACATGAAGGTCTCCGTCGACGCCGACGTCTGTTACGGGTCGGGTGAGTGTGCCTTTCGGGCACCCGCTGTGTTCGGGTTCGAGGACGGGTACGGTTTCGTCCTGCCCGGACGGGAGGAGTCCGGGGACGACGACGAACTGATCCGGGACATCGCCGAGCGCTGCCCGTCGCAGGCGATCCGGATCGACGGCCGAAGGGTCACCGACTAGCGGATGAGCACCACCCGCACCACCCGCACCGAACTCACCGAACTCCTGGCCACCCTCGGCCGCCGCTACGTCCGCGACTTCCCGGGGCCCTGGGGCAAGACCCTCGCGGCCCGCGCGCTCAACCCCTACCTGCGCGACCACCCCCGGCGGCGCGTCGTCGAGACGCTCTCCGGTGCCCGGTTCGCGGTCGACACCCAGGACCTCATCCAGCGCTACCTCTACCTCTTCGGGGTGTGGGAGCCGCACATGACCCGCTGGCTGCGCGGTCGGCTGGCACCGGGGGACTGCTTCGTCGACGTCGGCGCCAACATCGGTGTCTTCAGCGTCCTCGCCTCCCGGCTGGTCGGGGAGCAGGGCCGGGTCGTGGCCGTCGA
The DNA here is from genome assembly GCF_042720695.1 of Streptomyces sp. NPDC058457. NCBI lineage: Bacteria > Bacillati > Actinomycetota > Actinomycetes > Kitasatosporales > Streptomycetaceae > Streptomyces > Streptomyces sp. NPDC058457. The sequence continues at coordinate 86,344 of NZ_JBHXLU010000010.1, forward strand.
GGCCTCCCCCGCCTTCCACCGCCGCCTCGAACAGCAGAGCGCGCTCAACGGCTGCCGGAACATCCGCGCGGTCAACGCCGCCGTCTCCGACGCCCACCGCACCCTGACCTTCGTGCTGGCCAGCTCCCGCAACATGGGCGCCAACAGCATCGTCCCGTGGGACGGCCCGGCCGAGTCCAGCTTCGACATCGAGGCCGTGCCGCTGCCCGAACTGCTCCGGCCGGAGGAGATCGAGACCGCGCGGGTCATCAAGATCGACGTGGAGGGCGCCGAGGGCGCGGTGGTGCGCGGGCTCGCCCCCCTGCTGGAGAAGCTGCGCCCGGACGCCGAGATCACCGTCGAGGTCACCCCCGACCGGATGGCCCAGCTGGGCGACTCCGCCGACGACCTGCTGCGCACCATGACCGACGCCGGCTACCACGTCTACCGGCTCGCCAACAGCTATGCGGTCGACAGCTACCCCCGCGCCCTGTACGGCGAACCGGTGGTCCCGGTCCGCTGGGACCGCCCGGTGACCGAGGAGAGCGACCTGGTGTTCTCCCGACTGGACGCGGCGACGCTGGGCCCTGCCGGGTAGTTCCTGGGCCGCCCCTGCCGGGTGGGTCAGCCGTACCGCCAGCCGAGCTCTGCCAGCGCCCGTGCCCGCGCCGCCACGACCGTCATGCGGGCCTCCCGTTCCACCGGGTCGGTGTGTGCGGGGTGGCCGGTGACCTGGCCGTCCCACTTGCGGTAGAGCAGTCCGACCTCCGCCGAGAACCAGCCCCGGCTCACGGCGTCGAGGGCGAGCAGCAGCCCGGTGTCCTCGGAGGCGGGCAGCGCCATCCAGCCGCCGAGGGCGAGCAGCAGCTCGCGGCGGACGAAGAGGGTGGCCGGATGGACCTGGGCGCGGAAGTCGTTCGCCGTCCAGTGGCCGAGCACCGTCCCGCGCTCGATCGGGCCCTCCTCCGGGTCGCCCGGGAAACCGGCCGTGGAGCCGTCCGGCAGCAGGTCCAGGGCCCGTGAGGTGGCCCAGCCGATGTCCGGGCGGCCCTCCAGCGCGGCCAGGTCACGGGCCAGCGCACCCGGCGGGAGCTGGTCGTCGGCGTCGAGGACCTTGACGTACGAGCCCTCCGCCCGGGCCAGTGCGAGAGTGCGCGCGACCCCGGGACCACCGGCACGGCCCCGCCGGAACGACACCCGCGTGTCGTCCGGGACACAGGCACCGACCTCGCCGCCGCCTCCGCCCCCGCCGTCTCCGCCCTGGCCGTCCCCGTCTCCGTCCTCCTGGATCAGCCACTGCCACTCCCACCCCTCGGGCAGTCGCTGTTCGCACAGTGACTTGTAGGCCTCGGGCAGGAAGCGGGCCGACGGCGCGTGGACCGCGGTGACGACGGTGATGCGCCGGGTCACGGCAGCGCTCACCACCTTTCCAGGCGTGTGGTGAAGAGCAGTTCGGTGCGGTCGCCGGGGAGCGTGACGGCGGTGATGTCCACGATGCGGTCGTGGATGTCGTACGACGTCTTGCGCAGCAGGATCACCGAGGTGCCGGCCGGCAGGTCCAGCTCCCGGGCCTCCTCGGGCGTCGGCGGACGGGCGGTGAAGCGCTCCTCGACGCGGTCGACCTCGATGCCGACGGTGTGGAGCTGGTTCTGGGTGCCGCCCGGCCAGGGTTCGTTGGTCTCGTCCAGGAGATCCGGGTTGGCCGCGATCATGTCGCGGACCAGATAGGAGGTCACCAGGTTGAAGGGGGCGGTCTCGGTGGAGTGCCGGGTCCGGTAGGTGCGTTCGAGCAGCACGGTGCCCTCCGGCACCCCGAACGCGTCGGCGAGGTCGCTGGGCGCGGTCAGCTCGCGGTAGCGCGCGAAGAAGACCAGGTCGTCGCTGACCAGACCGGTCTCGCGCTCGGTCGCGCCGGTCTCGGCCCGGGTGGCCTCCGGCATCCGGGCGCGGTCCTTCTCCCACTGGTGCCGTTCGTTGTCGCGGATCGCGCGGGTACGCGGGCGGCGCACGAAGGTGCCGCTGCCGTGCCGCTTGTCGATCAGGCCCTCCGCGCTGAGCAGCCGCAGCGCGTTCTGGATCGTGGGCACGCTACGGCCGTGCTGCCGGGCCAGCTCCGCCTCGGAGGGCAGCCGGGCACCGGGCTTGAGCTCACCGTTCCGGATGGCACGGCGGAGGTCGTCGGCGATTTCCTCGTAGACCTTGGGCACATGATCAGCCTACGACTCCTTAAGAGGAGTTGAGGAGTCGAACCGTTCCGTCCATAGACGTGCGGAGGCCCGCGGCCGGATCGATCCCGGTCGCGGGTCTGTTGTCGCAGTAGGCGCTGGTACGTACGCAAGTCGCCCTTGCGCCGTTGCGTCCGAGCCGTCTGTACCCGCGGGGTCAGCAGTCGAGCGGTGCCGCGGGGGGCTCGGCCGGGTTCTCGGAATCGGTGGTGTCCAGGGGGTGCTGGCGGCAGCTGGGGGTCTTGCCGTGGGCCTCGGCCCGGATGCGCTGCTTCATCGTGGGTGGCAGGGACCTGGCGTGGGACCAGAGCCAGTGGCTTTGTGCCGGGATCGTCACCCGGGCCGTGCTGTGGTCGTCACCCGTGCTGTTGCGCGGGGTCTCGGTCTGCGGTACCGCGGCGGCGGTGGTGGCGGAGACGAATCCGAGCGCCGTGCACAGCGCGAGGAAGGCGGTGACGATGGCGGTCCACAGCTTCATGACCTTGGCGTTCCGGGCCATGGCCCCTCACTTTCAGGTTGGGCGATTTGCGTACTTTCCTCATGATGTGTATGGGGGTCGCGAAGTGGGGGACGTCGGACTGTGGCGCGTCGATGTTCCGATGAACACCACACGGATGGGTGCATGAGCTGGGGAAAATCCCAAGAAAGGCCCGTGAAAGGAGTCGAGAGGGAGCAAAGTAACCGTCCGTGGGGGTGTGATCACCCTCCGATCGGAGCGGTCCGACCTCGTGCAACGCCTTGTGGCGGACCGGAGTTGGGGTCGGATGCCAGGTCACCGATCGGTATCGGTCGGTGTGTATAGTCGGGCGCCAGAGGTCCCCTACGTCAAGGAAGAGACGAGGTCGCGCGGTGAAGAAGCTTCTCCTGGTCGCACTGGCCGCCATCGGCGGGCTCCTCGTGTACCGCCAGATCCAGGCGGATCGCGCCGAGCAGGATCTGTGGACGGAGGCGACTGACTCCGTGCCCACGGGTTCGTGAGTACCGACTACAGACGACACTGAGACCCCGACCGCCCGAGCGGTCGGGGTTTTGCGTTGCCGGGACGGACGGACAGGCCTGCGGAGGGGCGGACGGACGGTGGGCGGGCTGGCTGGCTGGGCGAATGGATGGTTCGCGGGCGGCGGGCGGCGGGCGGCGGGCGGTCGCGGTGCGATGCGATGCGGGTGTTTCGGACGGTCGTAGGGATCCCGGGGTGGCGCGACGGCGCGCGGGGCAGTATGGGGCCCCGACCGGTCCCGGACTTCGGCGGCCGGCGGACGGCGGCTGGCGGACGATGGCTGGGGGCGCGCGTGATACGGCGGTGGCGTACGGCGGCATGGCGGGGCATCGGCGCGGCGGCAGCGCTCGCACTGACGGCAGCGTTCGCACTGACGGCACTGCTCCCGGCCCCAGCCGCCTCCGCCGCCTCCGCTGCCCCTGAGACCTCAGCCGCCTCGGCGAACGGTGGCAGCGGATACGCCTTCGCCCCCGGCGCCCGCACGGTCACCGGCGCGACGGGCACCACGGACGCCGTACCGCTGGAGCCCGGTACGACCTACCGCAGCACCCTCCCGGACAAGGGCGAGCTGTACTTCCGTCTCGAACTCGCCGCCGGCACCACGGCCTACGTCCCCGTCACCGCCGTTCCGCCCGCCGCCGCCACCGTCTCCGCCAGCGACGGCATCGAGGTCTCGATCGAGGACGCCAACGGCTCCGCCTGCGACTACAGCAGCGCCCGCTTCGGTGCCGGGCTCAGCCCCCGGCCGGTCACGGCGGTGGGGCGCCGGGACGCGGGCAGGGCACTGTGCCAGGACGCCGGCACCTACTACGTGGTCGTCGAGCGGCTCGTGTCCGGCTCGCAGACCACAACCCCGGGCAGCTGGGACCTGGAGATCGCCCCCGTCACCGAACCGGCCCTGGCCAAGGCCGGCGCCACCACCGCCCCCGAGGCCTGGAACTCCGCGTCGCCCGAGCCGCTCACCGGAGAACCCCGCCGCCGCACCGCGGGCGCCGGCTTCACCACGGCCCGCACCCTGGACCAGGGTGTCTGGCGGACCGACATCACGCCCGGCCAGACCCTCTACTACGCCGTCCCGGTCGACTGGGGCCAGCAGCTGCACGCCACCGTCGACCTCGGCAGCACCAGCGGCGAAGCCCACGGCTATGTCAGCGCCGCGCTCAACCTCTCCCTCTACAACCCGGTCCGCGGCTACGTCGACGACGTCTCCCTCGGCTACGACGGCACCCAGAAGTCGTCCTCCCTCGACCCCCTGCCACCCGTGGCGTACGCCAACCGGTACGCCGTCTACGGCACGGAGAACTCCGTCCGCTTCGCCGGCGCCTACTACCTCGTCGTCCACCTCACCGGGCAGACCGCGGACACCTTCGGGAAGGGGCCGTACGGCGTCACGCTCCAGGTCCGCGTCGACGGCACCCCGAACTCCGGTCCCGCGTATGCCGGTTCGCCGGTCCCGAAGGGCGTCTTCGACGTGTCCTCGGACCGGGGGAGCCTCGGGACCGCGGCCGGCGACGACACGGCGATGCGGGCGCTCGCGGTCGGCGGCATCGGCACGGGCACGGCCCTGCTGCTCGTCCTGGGCGTGTGGACCCTGACCGCCCGGCGCGCTCAGATCCGGGCCAACGCCCAGAAACCGACGGCGTAACAGGCCAGCGCGAGGAGGAGGACGGGCACCGCCGCCCTGGCGGGAGGACCGGGCCTGCGCGCCCGCCGACGGCGCCGGCCATGGGTGCGGACCGACGGCGGCGGCGCCTGCGGGTCACGCGTGGTGTAGGTGGCGGTGCTGGTGTCGGTGTCCGGCAGGGCCGGGGGGAGTGGTTGTGCGGCCGGCCACGGGGTGTGGGGCTGCGCGACCGGAGCGTCCTGCTGCGGCACCGGCTGCTGGGCGTACGGCGGGTACGGCGGTGTCGGCCCGGGCTGTACCGCGGCGGGGGCTGCGGTGACCGGCGTCTGGGGCGGGGGGAGCCGGAAGCTGCCGGTGTCGGACATGGAGACGGGGGCCGAGGGGGCTCCGTCGACGCCGGTGCCGCCAGAGCTGCTGGTGCTGACTACCGGGGATCTGTCGGCGCTTCCCGCCCCGGCCCCGGGCGCTGCCGCATCTGCACCCGCACCCGAACCCGCACCCGCACCCGTCCCCGGCGCCGTACCCAGTCCCGACCCGGCTCCCGACCCCGACCCCGTACCCGTACCCGTACCCGTACCCGTGCCTGCCGTCCCGGCCGATTCCCCGGCCGTCTGGGCGCCCGGGGTGGCCCCGGCTACTGCTCCCGGAGCCGCCGCAGCGGCTGCTCCCGCTCCTGCCCCCGCTCCTGCCCCCGCCCCCGGCGTATCAGGCCCTGCCGAAGTCCCCGGCGCCCCTCGAGCCGCGCCGCCCCCCGATGGCACCCGCACCGGACCTTCGGGCCCGAACCCCTTTGGCAGTGGCCCCAGTTGGTCGAAGATCTCGATCGAGTCGTCGTCGGCGTCCGTCTCCGGGAGGAGTTCCCTGGCCTGGGCGAGGGCCCTGCGGGCTCCTGTGGCGGTGTGGAAGCGGGCCCGGGGGTCCGGCTGTAGGAGACTGGCGATGACCTGCCAGAGCGGGTCCGGGATGCCCTTGGGCGCTCCCGGGGTGCCGTGTTCGGCGAAGTACTGGACAAGAGCCTTGGCGTCGGGCTTGGCGCCTTCGAGGAGATACAGGGCGACCAGGCCGACGGCGAACAGGTCGGCCGTGAAGTCGGGCTCGGCGCCCAGGAGTTGCTCGGGAGCGATGTAACCCGGCGTGCCGACCACGAGGTTGGTCTCGGTCAGCCGGGCCTCGCCGAGCCGCATGGCGATGCCGAAGTCGGACAGGCGCAACCGGGGACGGGCGGTGCCGGTCGCTTCCAGCAGGATGTTGGCGGGCTTGATGTCCCGGTGGACCACGTCCTCGGCGTGCACCGCGGCGAGGCCGGAAAGCAGCTGGTCGAGGAGGGTGCAGACGAACAGCGGGGGCAGGGGACCGTAGTCCCCGACGAGGTGGACCAGCGAGCTGCCGGCGACCAGGTCCATCGTGAACAGGACCTTGTCGTCGTCGGCGGCCCAGCTGGCCGGAGCCAGGACATGGGGGTGGTCGATGCGCAGCGCCTGCTCCCGCACGAAGCGCAGCAGCGCGTGGGCGTCGCTCTGCTGGAGCACCTTGGCCGCCACATAGCGCTTGCGCCGGTGGTCCCAGGCGCGCCAGACGGCGCCCACTCCGCCATGACCGATCGGGTCGGCCAGTTCGTACCGGCCCGCGAAGACCTCACCCATGACTGCCCGTAGCCCTCCCCCTCAGGTCCCCCTGCCACCCCCTGCCTGTTACCCCCCTTGCTTCCCCCGGATGAGCGATACGACCCCTCTCGCGTGACCCCCTCTGCCAGGGCCGGGCCCTGCCCGGTTCACCGGACCCCCTCCGGTGCGCCGGGCCGTGGCTCAGCTCTGGTGCGACTGGTAGTGCGTGACGGCGTCCGAGGTGCGGCCGGCACCGTAGACCCGGAGGAACTCCGCCAGCTCCGGGTGGGTCGGTGCAAGCGTGTCGGCCGCGTCGATGATGTCACCGGCGGCAGCCACCGAGCGCAGCAGCGACTGGATTTCCCGTACCACCCGCTTGACCGTCGGTGCCCCCGAACCGCTGGTCGTCTGCGTGGTGTTGCTGAGCACCGAGCCCCCCTGGGACTTCTTGATCTCGTCCATGCGCTCGGTCGCCTCGGCCGCGCTCACGCTGCCGTCCGCGACCTGCGCCGAGAGGTCCTGGAGCAGCTGCACCCGCTGGACCACGGCCGGGTTGCCGATCTTCGCCCGCTGTCCGCTCATCAGCTGCGACAGCATGGGTGCGGACAGTCCGAGGACCGCCGCGAGACGTGCCTGGTTGAGCCCCAGGTCGTCGATGAGCTTACGGAAGAGCGCCCCCAACGGCTCTCCGTACCAGTTCCGCTGCAGCTCCCGCGCTCTGGCGGTGGCTTCCTGCTGTGCGGCGTCCATTGCGTCTCCCCATCGCTTCCCCAAAAAAACCACGGTTCGCTACAGCGAACCCCGTCGAGCATCTTACGGAGAGTGGTCATCTGCGGGGACCCCCAATCTTTTTGCGAGGTACGGGGGGTGACCCGGTACTCTGGTCTGCGGCACCGACCCTGCGGATCTATCGCTTGGCCGGGCGCTTCCCGTACGGGGCCTTAGCTCAGTTGGTAGAGCGCCGTCTTTGCATGGCGGATGTCAGGGGTTCGACTCCCCTAGGCTCCACAAAAAACCCCTCTGACCTGCGTCAACGCAGGTCAGAGGGGTTTGTTTGTCCGCCCTCGCGGTCAGGCGTCCGGTTTCACGTGAAACGGCGCCGTACAGCCCGTCGGGCTCAGCGGTTCTTGTCGTCCCGGGACCGCGATCCCTGCTCCTCCGCCTCCTTGGCCTGCACCTCGGGGTCAAGGGGAGAGCTGCCGTCCACCGAGCCGAGACGGCCCGGATCCGGGACCTCCGTGGCGACGGGAGGCTCGACCAGCCAGTCGGGGTTGGCCTGCTTGTCCCACCACTTCCAGGCGGCGAAGGCCGCCCCGGCCAGTACGCCGACCACGGCGAACGCCTTGAACGCACGGCCGCACGCCGAGCGCCGCTGGTTCCGGCGCGCCAGTTTCTCGATCTCCTCGGCCGAGACATTGCCGCGCAGAGCGGCCAGCGCGGCGGCACCCCGCGCGGTGGCCTCCTCACGGACCGGACCGGCCGCCGCCACCGCCTGCTCGATCCTCGGCCGGGAATAGTCGGCGGCCTGCCGGGCCGCCTTGCGTGTCAGGTCGGCGGCGTCGTGCGCGGCCTGGTCCACCATCGGCGGTACATGGGTGCGGGCCTGCTCCAGACGCGGCACGAGACGGGCGTCGTACTGGACGCGGGCCTGCTCTGCGGCCTGCGACACCACGGGCGCGAGCCGTACGCGTGCCTCCTGCGCGTAGTACGCGGCACGCTCCTTGGCCGTGTCGGCGTAGGGCGCCACCGCTTCCGCGGCGTGCCGCACGCTGTCCTTCGCCGAACTGGTCGCGGCGCGCACGCTTTCTTTGCGGGTCACGGGTTTCCTCCTCCTCGGTGGCGTACGGTATTTCGTCTTTCCACCCTTTTACGGATCATGCCTGTCCACGGGCCGAGTGGCGCGCGAGGACGGGCATACGGGTGCAACCAGAGCTAAGAGGGGCTTGTCGACGACAATGCCACGGATCGATGCCGCGCGCCCCCGCACGACAGAAGGGGTTCCGCAAGTGATTCGTGAGGATCCGGGTCCGGTGACTCCGGGCGGGCGTCGGACCTGCCGTACCGTGCGAGGATCGTGGCACTGAATCCGAGCACAACGGAAGGCGGATCGTGGCCGAGCAGCTCTACGCCACCCTGAAGACCAGCCTCGGCGACATCGAGGTCCGGCTCTTCCCGAACCATGCGCCCAAGACGGTCAGGAACTTCGTCGAACTGGCGCAGGGTGAGCGTGAGTGGACCCACCCGCAGACCGGTACCGTCTCCACCGATCCGCTGTACGACGGCACGGTCTTCCACCGGGTGATCAGCGGCTTCATGATCCAGGGCGGCGACCCGCTCGGCTCCGGCCTCGGTGGCCCCGGCTACCAGTTCGAGGACGAGTTCCACCCCGACCTGCGCTTCGACCGCCCCTACCTGCTCGCCATGGCCAACGCCGGCCCCCGCACCAACGGCTCCCAGTTCTTCATCACGGTCAACCCCGCTCCGCACCTCAACCGCAAGCACACCATCTTCGGCGAGGTCGTCGACCCGGCCGGCCAGAAGGTCGTGGACAGCATCGCCGCCGTCCCCGTCAGCGGACCCAACAAGAGGCCGGTGAACGACGTCGTCATCGAGACGGTCGTCGTCGAGAAGCGCGGCGGCTGAGCGGTCCGAAAGGAAAGCACCCGAAGGGAACCAAACGCCCCGCTCGTCCGTAAGGATGGGCGGGGCGGAACACTGCCCACGACGAGCGAGGGGACCCCATGGAGGACCAGGCGACAGGCAGCGCGCGCGACGCCCACAGCCTGCCCAAGTGCTACCGGCACCCGGACCGGGAGACGGGCGTGCGCTGCACCCGCTGCGAGCGCCCCATCTGCCCCGAGTGCATGGTCAGCGCCTCCGTGGGCTTCCAGTGCCCCGAGTGCGTCCACGGCACCACCGCCGGCCAGAGCGGCCCGCCCCCGGCCGCCTCCCGGCCCCGCACCCTCGCCGGCGGCACGATCACCGCCGACCCACGGCTGCTCACCAAGATCCTGATCGGCATCAACATCGCCGTCTTCCTGGTCGAGCTCACCGTCGGGGACAGCTTCACCAACCGCTTCGACCTGATCGGCCAGGCCTGGTTCCCGCAGTACGGCGACGTCGAGGGCATCGCCCAGGGCCAGTACTACCGGATGCTGACCGCGATGTTCCTGCATGACAGCTCAAGCCCCATGCACATCGTGTTCAACATGCTCAGCCTGTGGTGGATCGGCGGCCCCCTGGAAGCCGCCCTCGGCCGCGCCCGCTACATCACGCTCTACTTCGTCTCCGGCCTCGCCGGCAGCGCTCTCACCTATCTGCTCGCCGCCCAGAACCAGCCCTCGCTCGGCGCCTCCGGCGCGATCTTCGGCCTCTTCGGCGCGACCGCGGTCCTCATCCGCCGGCTCAACTACGACATGCGGCCGATCATCGCCCTGCTGGTGATCAACCTCATCTTCACCTTCAGCGGCGGCATCGCCTGGCAGGCCCACATCGGTGGCCTGGTCGCCGGTGTCATCACCGGTTACGCGATGGTGCACGCCCCGCGCGAGCGGCGGAACCTGATCCAGTACGGCACGTGCGCGCTGGTGCTGGTCGTGGCCGTGGTGATCACGATCGTCCGGACCGCTCAGCTCACCTGAGCCTGCTCCTGATCACGGCGGCTCACCGCACCGATACCGAACCGTTGTCCACAGTCGGTGGCCGATCTTGTGCAAAACGTGCCCGCACAACTGCGCCCCCTCCGACTCACCTGCGTTGTCGCAGGTCAGGGAGGGGGCGAAGGATTTTGCGGCGAGTGTTGTGGTAGTCGTACCGGCGTCAACACTCAACGGGTTATCCACAGATCGTCGTCTTTTCCCCAGGGGGGTGTGGACAGCAGGTCAGGCCTGTGGATAACTCAGCGAACAGCCCTGGGTAGAGCTGTCGGCCGGGTTACTTCCACTGGGTGGAGACGCCGAAGCCGGCCGCGATGAAGCCGAAGCCCACGACGATGTTCCAGTTGTCGAGGCTGTCGATCGGCAGCGAACCGTCGGTCACATAGAAGACGACGATCCAGGCCAGCCCGATGAGGAACATGGCCAGCATCACCGGCGCGACCCAGCCGCGACTGTTGAGCTTGATGGCGGTCGCCTGCTTCGCCGCGGGCGGCGTGTAGTCGGCCTTCTTGCGGATACGTGACTTCGGCACGAGGGTCTCTCCTGTCGATGCGCTGCGTGGCCGCGCAGGTAACTGGGTCGGGCTCGGGGCAGCGTACAAGGGGACAGTAAGGGCACACAGAGCGCTCCCCCGGGCGTCCGTTAGCGTAGTGCTTCCGTGGCGCCGAAGGAGATAAGGGTACGTTGAGCAATTCTGCCGACTCCCAGGGGACCGGATCAACGGGTGCCGGCCCAGACCGCAAAAACGGCTTCCGGCCGGTGCGGATTCTGACCGCGTGCGTCTTCGCCCTCGCCGGTCTGCTCTTCTTCACCAGCTTCAACACGGCCAAGGGCACCGACATCCGCTCGGACGACAACCTGCTCAAGCTCTCCGACCTGATCCAGGAGCACAGCCGCAAGAACAAGGAGCTGGACGAGTCCAACGCGAGCACCCGCGACGAGAACGAGCAGCTCGCCAAGCGCGACGACGGCTCCACCAAGGCCCAGGACGACCAGCTCACCGGCCTGGAGAAGGACGCGGGCACCCGGAAGCTCACCGGCAGGGCGATCACCGTCACGCTCAACGACGCCCCGCCGAACGCCACCGCCAAGCTCCCCGGCTACCCCGAGCCGCAGCCCGACTACCTGGTCATCCACCAGCAGGACCTGCAGGCCGTGGTGAACGCCCTGTGGCAGGGCGGCGCCCAGGGCATCAAGGTCATGGACCAGCGGCTGATCTCCACCAGCGCCGTGCGCTGCGTCGGCAACACGCTGATCCTCCAGGGCCGGGTCTACTCACCGCCGTACAAGATCCAGGCGGTCGGGGACCCGGCGAAGATGCAGAAGTCGCTCGCCGGCTCCGAGGCCATCCAGAACTACATGGTGTACGTGAACGTGTACGGCCTCGGCTGGAAAGTGACCGAGGACGGGACGGTGACTCTGCCGGGCTACTCGGGCACAGTGGATCTGCACTACGCGAAGCCCGTGGGGTAAGCAGCTCGTCACTTTCTGGAGCCGCCGGTGCGCGTGATCGTCAGGACCGTCAGCGAGCTCTGCATCACCGTCGGCACGCTCATCGTGCTCTTCGTGGCGTACGTGCTGTTCTGGACCGGCGTGAAGGCCGACAGCGTGATGCACGACCAGATCGACCAGTTACAGCGGCAGTGGTCGGCGAAGGCCACGGTGCACCCCACGGCGAAGGCGACCGCGGCACCCGCGAAGCCCGCCGCGTACCACTACGGCAAGCCCTTCGCGATCATGTACATCCCCCGGTTCGGTTTCACGTGGAACAAGCCGGTCCTGGAGGGCACCGGCACCGATGTGCTGAAGAAGGGCCTCGCGCACTACGCCCGGACCGCGCAGCTGGGCCAGGTGGGCAACTTCGCGGTCGCCGGCCACCGGCGTACCTACGGCGATCCGTTCCTCGACTTCCCGAAGCTGCGCAAGGGCGATGCGATCGTGCTGACGGACGGGACGACCTGGTTCACGTATCGGATCGACAAAGGCCCCTACAAAACAGTTCCGACGGACGTTGAAGTGATCGACCCTGTGCCACGTAAGTCGGGGTATACGCGTCCGGGGCGCTATCTCACGCTGACCACGTGCGATCCGGAATGGGGGCACAGCCATCGGCTGATCGTCTGGGCGCACTTGGACTCCACACAGCCTGTGGAGTCAGGCAGACCTAAGGCGCTGCGCCGTTAGTCTGGTGCAGTACGGCGGGATTCTGGTGCCGTGGTGGAACGGAAGGGACGGCATGTACGGCTGGATCTGGCGGCATCTGCCGGGGAACGTATGGGTGAAGGCGCTGATCTCATTCGTCCTCGTCCTGGCCGTGGTCTACGTCCTCTTCCAGTACGTCTTCCCCTGGGCCGAACCGCTGCTGCCCTTCAACGATGTGACGGTGGACAACCAGTGAGCGCGCGGATTCTCGTCGTCGACAACTACGACAGCTTCGTCTTCAACCTGGTCCAGTACCTGTACCAGCTGGGCGCCGAGTGCGAGGTGCTGCGCAACGACGAGGTGTCGACGGCGCACGCCCAGGACGGCTTCGACGGCGTCCTCCTCTCACCCGGACCAGGGACGCCGGAAGAGGCCGGGGTGTGCGTGGACATGGTCCGGCACTGTGCCGCGACCGGTGTCCCGGTCTTCGGCGTCTGCCTCGGCATGCAGTCGATGCAGGTGGCGTACGGCGGTGTGGTGGACCGGGCGCCCGAGCTGCTGCACGGCAAGACCTCGCTGGTCGAGCACGGCGGCAAGGGGGTCTTCGCGGGCCTGCCGACGCCCTTCACCGCGACCCGCTACCACTCCCTGGCAGCCGAGCCGGCGACGGTCCCGGCCGAGCTGGAGGTGACCGCCCGCACCCATGACGGGATCATCATGGGCCTCAGGCACCGTGAACTCCCGGTGGAGGGAGTGCAGTTCCACCCCGAGTCGGTGCTGACCGAGCACGGGCACCGGATGCTGGCCAACTGGCTGGTGGAGTGCGGTGACCAGGGGGCCGTGGCGAGGTCGGCGGGGCTCGCCCCGGTGGTGGGCAGGGCCACGGCGTGACCGCGCTGCGCCCCGAGCGCGAGACCGGTGCCTCGTACGGGGAACAGCCGTACGGGGCGTCGAGCGCGCTCGGGGAGACGGCGTACCTTCCGCCTCTCCCGCCGATCGACGAGGAGACCGTCGCGCTGCGGATCCCCGATCCGCCGCCTGTATCGGCCTCTGCGGGCACAGCAGCCCCTTCCGGCACCGACACCCCGGGAGGTGGCCGCGCGGCCCGCAGAAAGGCCGCCAAGCGCCGTGGCGGGCGGCACGGCGGTGCACCGGAGACGGCGTCGTCGGAAACCATCGCGCCGGGCCGGCCGCTCTCCCGGGTCGAGGCCCGGCGGCGGGAGCGGTTGCGCAAGCCCAGCCCGGCGGTCATGGCGAGCCGGGCGATAGGCGAGGTGTTCATCACCACCGGCGTGCTGATGCTGCTGTTCGTCACCTACCAGCTGTGGTGGACGAACGTCCGCGCCCACGCGCAGGCCGGCAAGGAGGCCAGCAGCCTCCAGCAGGACTGGGCGAGCGGGAAGCGTGCGCCGGGTGTCTTCGCGCCGGGGCAGGGCTTCGCCATCCTGCACATCCCCAAGCTGGACGTGGTGGCGCCGATCGCCGAGGGCGTCAGCAACAAGAAGGTCCTCGACAAGGGCATGGTCGGGCACTACGGCGAGGGTGCGCTGAAGACCGCCATGCCGCAGGACAAGACCGGCAACTTCGGCCTGGCCGCGCACCGCAACACGCACGGCGAGCCGTTCCGGTACATCAACAAGCTGGTGGCCGGCGACTCGGTGGTGGTCGAGACGCAGGACGAGTACTTCGTGTACAAGGTGACTTCGATGCTGCCGGTGACGGCGCCGAGCAACGTGAGTGTGCTGGATCCGATCCCGAAGGGTTCGGGCTTCACCAAACCGGGCCGCTACATCACTCTCACCACCTGCACACCGGAGTTCACCAGCAAGTACCGGTTGATCGTGTGGGGCAAGATGGTCGAGGAACGCCCGCGCAGCAAGGGCAAACCGGACGCGCTCGTCGAGTAAGGGCAGAGGCAGAGGAACAGTGGCAGCGACCGCCGACGACACCGAAGAACAGACCGACGCGCCGGATGCGGCGTCCGTGCCGGGGCGGCGGCCGATGGGCCGGATCGCGACGGCGGTCAGCGTCTTCGGTGAACTCCTCATCACGGCGGGCCTGGTGCTCGGCCTGTTCGTCGTCTACTCGCTGTGGTGGACGAACGTCATCGCGGACCGCAAGGCCGACCGGGAGGGCGACAAGGTCCGGGACACCTGGGCCCAGCAGGACACCGGCCCGGGCGCGCTGAACACGAAGAACGGCATCGGCTTCCTGCACGTGCCGTCGATGAGGAACGGCGAGGTCCTGGTCGAGAAGGGCACGTCGACGGACGTCCTGAACAACGGCGTGGCCGGCTACTACACCGACCCGGCCAAGGCCGTGCTCCCCACGACCGGCAAGACCGGCAACTTCACCCTCGCCGCCCACCGCGACGGCCACGGCGCCAAGTTCCACAACATCGACAAGGTCAAGGTCGGCGACCCGGTCGTCTTCGAGACCCGCGACGACTGGTACGTCTACAAGGTCTACGACATCCTCCCCGAGACCTCGAAGTACAACGTCAAGGTCCTCTCCCAGGTCCCCAAGGAGTCCGGCAAGACCAAGCCGGGCCACTACATCACCCTGACGACCTGCACCCCGGTCTACACGAGCCGCTACCGGTACGTGGTGTGGGGTGAGCTGGTGCGGGTGGACAAGGTGGACAGCAAGCGGACTCCGCCGAAGGAACTGCGTTAGCGTGACGTACTGTCACGCTAAGAGCGAGCCGGGCCCGAAGCCGCAACTTCCCTTTGCAGCTTCGGGCCCTTTCACGTCACCTCGTTCTCACGCCAGGACCTTCAGCGGTTCCCCGGCACTCCAATCCTCCAGCACCCCCCGGTGTACGGCGGTGATCCCGGCTTCGGCAGCGATGTCCAGGGCCTCAGGAGTGAAGGGGCACGTTGCGACGTAGAGCGCCACCTCTGCGCTGTACAGGACCTTCGCGGACCCGATGAACTTCTGGACGTCGGGGCTGGTGATGTTGAGGTAGGGCGCGAACCTCTTGCACTGGACGACGAGGCGCCGCCCGTCGGCCGTGAGTCCGATGATGTCGACGCCACGGTCGCCGTGGCCGCCCTGTACGACGACGTTGGTGCATCCGTCGCGGATCAGCAGTTTGGCGATGTGGCGTTCGAAGGTGCGGCCGTTCATGGCGTCCATGGCGGCCATGACTCCGACGGCGGGGCGGTCGTCTCGGACTCCTTCGAGCCTCTTCAGCCGTGTGTGGTGCTGGTGGAGCCGCCGCTCGATGCGTTGGACTCCTGCGCGCAGGGCGATCAGCTCTTGCCGATGCTCGCCGGTTGTCTCGATCAGGGCGTTGAACATCGGTACCACGGTCTTGCCGAGGATGTGGGTGATGCGCTGGTCGATGCGGTCGTCAAGAGCCAGGAGGTCTGTTGGCGCCGGGTTATCCACAGGCTGGGTCCGGGCCAGGTACTCCATGTCGAGGAGGTAGACACGTACCTGACGTGCGATTTCGCTGTCGCGGAGGAGCATGGCGACGTTGAGGACGGCTCGGCGGGAGAACAGGGCGAGGGACCTGGTGCGTGAGTGGATGCCACTGAGGTTCTTGAAGGACCTCAGTTCTTCGCCTGCCAACAGGCGGTAGCCGTTCGTCTCCAACTCTGCTCGGTGATCCTTGACCAGCGACTTAATGGCTTCGAGCCCTACCTCGAAGTACGCCGCCACCAACGCCGTGGTCACATGCATCCCGTCCGGCAGCAGCGACAGTGCCTTCACCTTGTCGAGTACGTCGGTGCGGTCCAGCACGCTGCTGCGCAGGCTCTTCGATTCCAACAGCGCCGATTCGTTGATCACGTTCTGCCCTTTCGCTCGTGGTGTGGCCATAGGGCCAGGGCAGAGCTGCGAGACCCCACCCCATCCGATCAACGACTTGTTGAGTGGGAAGACACGATCGACGGAAGAGCAGATGTTCGGTGTCGACGGCACCGCGTGAGTGGTGGCCGGGGATCGGACAAGGTCGAGGGAAGGGCCGCCGTGGCACACCCCGGTCCCGCGCACGCATCAGCCACTTCGCCGCAACAGCTCGGCCACGACGGCTGCGGCCGAGTGGCCCTCGTACGGGAGGGGCGTCCAGTCGCGAAGCAAGCTCTCTGTGGTGCCTCAGCTTCTCGCCGTGACCGGCCAGCATGGACATGGCACCCCCGGCTCCGAGCAGTGACTTTCTTCCCGCGTCCCGGGCTCCGCCTCTGCCGAGGGCAGCGAGCCGGCGGACGCCGGGGGTGTCCGCTCGCAGCACTCGGCCCCGCCGAGCCGAAGCTCGGCGGGGCCGTGAAGAGCCTGCCCTCGTGCGGAACGTCAGCCGGAGGTACCGCCGAAGAAGTTGGTACCGCCGTTGTTCCCGCCGTTGTTGTTGCCGACGCTCACCGTGGTGAGGGTGATCTGCGTGCTGCCCGGGTCGTCCACGCCGGTGTTGGCCTGCGGGTCCTGGTTGGTGACCAGGGCGTTGTCGCTGGAGTCGCCGTTGAACTGGATGTTGGTGAATCCGGCCGCCTGCAGGGTCTGCTTTGCCTGGCTCACGGTCTGGCCCAGCACGCTCGGCACGGCCGTCTGCTGCTTGGCCTTGCCGATCTGGATGTTCACCGTGGAGTTCTTGTCCACCTGGCTGCCGGCCTGCGGGTTGGTCGAGACGACCTTGCCGACCAGGTTGGAGTCGTCGGTCTCCACCTCGGAGCAGGTGCCGGTCAGGTTGTTGGCCGTCATCTGTGCCTTGGCCGCGTCGCAGGTCTGCCCGGTGACGTCCGGGACCGTTGACTTCTCCTCGGCCTTGGCGACGGTGAGGGTGATCGTGGAGCCCTTCTGGACTTCCGCGCCGAGGGCCGGATCCTGGTCCAGGACGGTGCCCGGGTCCTCACCGGAGGTCCGCTGCTTCGTCTTGACGACGAAGTTGTACTTGTCGCCCTCGAGCGTGGTCTTGGCGTCGTCGATGCTCTGACCGACGACGCTCGGTACGACCACCTTCGGCGCGCCCGTCGAGACCACGAGGTTGACCGTGGAGTCCTTCTTGACGTCGGTCCCCTGCTTGGGGTCCTGGCTGCAGATGCTGCCCTTGGGCTGGTCGTCGCAGGTCTTCTGGGTGAAGGCCAGCTTCAGACCGACGTTCTCGGCCATCTGCGTGGCCGTCGCCTTGGTCTGCCCGACGAACGTCGGTGTCTGGACCGTGTCGTTCCCGGCCCCGCCCCCGCTGACCACCCATTTCCCGATCAGGACCGAGCCCACCAGGACCAGGATGCCCGCGACCACGAGCAGGATCGTGGACGTGTTGCTCTTCTTCTGCTGGCGGCGGCGGTCCGGGCGTTCGTCGTAGCCGTAGCCGCCGTCGTCCGGGTTCATCGGGGGGAGCATGGTGGTGGCGCCGGCGTCGGAGCGCAGGGCCGTGGTCGGCATGTCGTCCGGGTAGCCGCCGTAGCCGACGGAGCCCATCGCCGCGGTGGCCGCGACCGGCTGGCCGTCCAGGCACGCCTCGATGTCGGCGCGCATCTCGTCGGCCGACTGGTAGCGGTAGTTCGGGTCCTTGACCAGGGCCTTCAGGACGATGGCGTCCATCTCGGGCGTGATCTCGGGGTCGAAGACCGACGGGGGCTGGGGCTCCTCGCGGACGTGCTGGTAGGCGACCGCGACCGGGCTGTCGCCCACGAACGGCGGTCGTACCGTCAGCAGCTCGTAGAGCAGGCAGCCCGTCGAGTAGAGGTCCGAGCGGGCGTCGACCTGCTCGCCCTTCGCCTGCTCAGGGGAGAGGTACTGGGCGGTGCCGATGACGGCGGCCGTCTGGGTCATGGTCATGCCGGAGTCGCCCATGGCGCGGGCGATGCCGAAGTCCATGACCTTGACCTGGCCGTTGCGCGTCAGCATGACGTTCGCCGGCTTGATGTCACGGTGGACGATGCCGCTGCGGTGCGCGTACTCCAGGCCCTGGAGGATGCCGATGGTCATTTCCATCGCGCGCTCGGGCAGGAGCTTGCGCCCGGAGTGGAGGAGCTCACGCAGCGTCGAGCCGTCCACGTACTCCATGACGATGTACGGGATCGAGACCCCGTCGATGTAGTCCTCGCCCGTGTCGTAGACCGCGACGATCGCGGGATGGTTGAGCGAGGCGGCCGACTGGGCCTCCCGGCGGAACCGGGCCTGGAAGGACGGATCGCGCGCGAGGTCCGCGCGCAGCGTCTTCACCGCCACCGTGCGGCCGAGCCGCGTGTCATGCGCGAGGTAGACCTCCGCCATGCCACCACGGCCGAGCACGTGGCCCAGCTCGTACCGGCCGCCGAGGCGACGCGGCTCTTCCATAGTTCCCTACCAGCCCTCTCCGTCGGTCCCGACCGGCACGGATGTGCGGTCGGAGGCTGCCGTCCGGGCCTACCGTACCCGGCTGTGTTTGTGTGACCTGGCCAAGCCCGTAACCCGATACAGGACCGGTATGTCAACGTGCACCGATGTGAAGGGGACGTGAGCGGGGTCACTTCTTGGAGTTGATGACCGCCTCCATCACGCTCTTCGCGATCGGGGCCGCGAGGCCGCCGCCGGAGATGTCGTCACGGTTGGCCTGGTCGTCCTCGATGACCACGGCGACCGCGACCGGCTTGCTGCCGTCGGGGAGCTTGGCGTAGGAGATGAACCACGCGTAGGGGTTCTCGCTGTTCTCCACACCGTGCTGGGCGGTACCGGTCTTGCCGCCCACGGTGACGCCGTTGATCTGCGCGTTCGTACCGGTGCCCTCCTTGACGACCGTCTCCATCATGGACTGGAGGACCTGGGCGTTCGAGGAGGACAGCGGCTGGCTCATCTCCTCGGGCTCGGTCTGGGAGATCGTGTCGACGCTCGACGACTGCAGCTTGTCGATCATGTACGGCTTCATCAGCTTGCCGTCGTTGGCGACCGCGGAGGCGACCATGGCCATCTGCAGCGGGGTCGTGGCGGTGTTGTACTGGCCGATCGAGGACAGCGCGGTCTGCGACTGGTTCATGTTGTCGGAGAAGACCGAGGCGCTGGAGCGGACCGGGGTGAACTGCTCGGAGTCGAAGCCGAACTTCTTGGCCTCGGCGAGCATCTTGTCGTTGCCGAGGTCGGCGCCGATCTTGCCGAAGACGGTGTTGCAGGAGTAGCGCAGCGCGACCCGCATGGTCGCGTTCTTGCAGGGGATGCTGCCCTCGTTCTTCAGCTCGGTGGTGGTGCCGGGCATGACGTACGGCAGCGGCGACTTGGTGGCCTCGTCCGCGGAGGTGTACAGCCCGTTCTCCAGGGCGGCCGCGGCGGTGACGACCTTGAAGGTGGAGCCCGGCGGGTAGGTCTCGCGCAGCGCCCGGTTCAGCATCGGGTCGTTCGGGTTGTACTTCTTCTGCAGCTTCTTCCAGGCCGCGGCGTCGGTGTCCGAGGTGCCCGCGAAGGCCGAGGGGTCGTACGACGGGTAGGAGGCGAGGGCCAGGATCTTGCCCGTGGAGGGGTCCAGGGCGACGACGGCGCCCTTGCCGCCCTGCTTCTTCAGCCCGTTGTAGGCGGCGGTCTGGGCGGCCGCGTTGAGGGTGGTGACGACGTTGCCGCCGGCCTTCTGCTTGCCCGTGATCATGTCGAGGGTGTTGCGGAAGAAGAGCCGGTCGTCGTTGCCGGTGAGGATGCCGTCTTCGAGGCTCTCCAGCTGGTTGGCGCCGAAGGCCTGGGAGGCGTACCCGGTGACCGGGGCCCACATGGGGCCGTTCTTGTACGTGCGCTTGTACTTGAGGTCGTTGAGACCGGAGGAGCTGGACGCCGTGGAGCCGGTGACCGGGTTGCCGTCGACGATTATGTCGCCGCGCGGGGTGGAGTAGCGGGCGATCGTGACGCGGCGGTTGGCGGGGTCCTCGCGGAGGGTGTCGGCCTTGACGTACTGGAGCCAGTTGTCGCGCAGCAGCAGGGTGAGGACGAGGAGGGCGCAGAAGATGGCGATCCGGCGCAGGGGCTTGTTCATGAGGGGCGGACCACCTGGGTCATCTCGGCGTCGGGGTTGGCGGCGGGGGCCGGGGCCGGGCGGCGGGCGGTGTCGCTGATGCGGATCAGCACGCCGATGAGGGCCCAGTTGGCGATCACGGAGGAACCGCCGTACGCGAGGAACGGCATCGTCATACCGGTCAGCGGGATGAGGCCCATCACACCGCCGGCGACGACGAACACCTGGAGCGCGAAGGCGCCGGAGAGGCCGACGGCGAGCAGCTTGCCGAACGGGTCGCGGGCGGCGAGCGAGGTGCGCACACCGCGCTCCACGATCAGGCCGTAGATGAGCAGGATCGCCATGATGCCGGCCAGGCCGAGCTCCTCGCCGAAGGTGGCGAGGATGAAGTCGGAGTTGGCGGCGAACCGGATCAGCTCGGAGTGGCCCTGGCCGAGGCCGGTGCCGAGGGTGCCGCCGGAGCCGAACGCCCACAGGGCCTGCATCGCCTGCTCGGAGTGGCCCGCGACGCCCTCCCGGGAGAGCGTGTACTCCTTCATCGGGTCGAGCCAGGCCTGGACACGCTGCTGGACGTGCGGCTCGAAGCTGGCCACGCCGACCGCGCCGGCCGCCGACATCAGCAGACCGAAGACGATCCAGCTGGTCCGCTCGGTGGCGACGTACAGCATGATGATGAACATTCCGAAGAACAGCAGCGAGGTACCGAGGTCGGTCTCGAACACCAGGATGAGGATCGAGATGAACCAGACGACCAGGATCGGGCCCAGGTCGCGGCCGCGCGGCAGGTACAGCCCCATGAAGCGGCGGCTGGCCAGGGCCAGCGCGTCCCGCTTGACCATCAGGTAGCCGGCGAAGAAGACCGCGAGGACGATCTTCGCGAACTCACCGGGCTGGATGGTGAAGCCGCCGACGGAGATCCAGATCTTGGCGCCGTAGACGTTCAGGCCGAGACCCGGGACGAGCGGGAGCAGCAGCAGGAAGAGCGCCGCCACCATGGAGATGTAGGTGTAGCGCTGGAGTGCTCTGTGGTCCTTGAGGAAGATCAGGACGACGATGAACAGCGCGATACCCATCGCGGTGTACAGCAGCTGGTTGGTGGCCTTGCCGCCCGAGACATGGATCGACTGGAGCAGCTTGGACTGGTCGAGTCTCCAGATGACGACCAGGCCGAGGCCGTTGAGCAGGGTGGCCAGCGGCAGCAGCAGCGGGTCCGCGTACGGGGCGAACTTGCGGACGACGAGGTGGGCGACGCCGGCCAGGAGGCCGAGGCCCAGGCCGTAGCTCAGCAGTCCGGCGGGGACCTTGTCGTTGATGGCCAGGCCCACGTTGGCGTAGGCGAACACCGGGATGGCGACGGCGAACACCAGGAGCGCGAGCTCGGTGTTGCGCCGGCTCGGCGTGCCGATGGAGCCGATCGTGGACGTGTGGTTCGTCGACGTGTTGGTAGTACTGCTCATCGTGTGACGGGGCCTCTCACGGCTTGCCTATTGCTTACCGCACAGCGAGACGACCTTCTGCTCATCCTCCGAGAGGGTGGGGCCGGGGCTGGGGGTCGCTGAGGGGGACGGGGACGGTGACGCCGTGGAGGACGCCGAGTTCGACGGGCTTGGCGAGGCCTTGGACGTGAGAGAGGTCTTGGTGGTTCCCGTGGTGCCTCCGGCCTCGCCCTGGCCGGTCTTGGAGCTGGCGCTGGACTCGGCGGCGGTGCGCTCCGACTCCTTCTTGCAGGCGGAGGCCTGCACGGCCAGCTCCTGGACCTTCGACTGGGCGTCCTTGAGACCGCCCTCGGCGATGGTGGCCTTGACCTGCTTCTGCTGGTACGGCGGCAGGTACTTGAGTTCGATCTCGGGGTGGTCCGTCTCGACCTTCGACAGCGACACCCAGGCCAGGTCCTGGCTGATGCCCTGGTACAGCGCGACGTGCGTGCCGTTGGCGCCGACGTAGTACTGCGTCTGCGTCCAGCGGTAGCCGCCGTACAGGCCCCCGCCGATCACGGCGAGGGCGAGCACGCTGTAGAAGGATCTCTTCAGCCACCTGCGCCCTCGGCGGGGCTTGACGAAGTCGTCGTCGGTGTAGTCGCCGAAGCTGTCGGTGGGGACGTAGCCGGTGGTGTCGCCGGAGCCGGGCGGGCCGAACTCGCCGCCGCCACCGTGCCGGGGGCCCTGGCGGCCGAGGCTGGCGGCGCGGCCGGCCGGGGTCTGCATGAAGCCGTTGTCGTGCAGGTGCTGCTGGTTCTCGGCGACGGCGCCGACCACGACCGGGGTGTCGGAGAGCTGCCCCGCGAGGGTGTCACCGGTGTCCAGGTCGAGGACGTCCGCGATGATGACCGTGATGTTGTCGGGGCCGCCGCCGCGCAGTGCGAGTTGGATCAGCTCCTGCACGGTCTCCTGCGGCCCCTGGTAGCTGGCGAGGGTCTCCTCCAGGGTCTGGTGGGAGACCACCCCGGAGAGCCCGTCGGAGCAGATGAGGTAGCGGTCGCCGGCGCGGACCTCGCGGATCGACAGGTCGGGCTCGACGTGGTCGCCGCTGCCGAGCGCGCGCATCAGCAGCGAGCGCTGCGGGTGGGTGGTGGCTTCCTCTTCGGTGATCCGGCCCTCGTCGACGAGCCGCTGTACCCAGGTGTGGTCCTGGGTGATCTGCGTGAGCACGCCGTCACGCAGGAGGTACGCGCGGGAGTCGCCGACGTGGACGAGGCCGAGCCGCTGCCCGGTCCACAGCAGGGCGGTGAGGGTGGTCCCCATGCCCTCCAGCTGCGGGTCCTCCTCGACCATGGCGCGCAGCTGGTCGTTGGCGCGCTGCACGGCGTGGCCGAGGGAGGTGAGGATGTCGGAGCCGGGCACGTCGTCGTCGAGCGTGACCAGGGTGGAGATCACCTCGGAGGAGGCGACCTCGCCGGCGGCCTGGCCGCCCATGCCGTCGGCGATGGCGAGCAGACGGGGACCGGCGTAACCGGAGTCCTCGTTGCCCTCCCGGATCATGCCTTTGTGCGATCCGGCGGCGAAGCGCAGTGACAGACTCATGCGCACCTCGCCCGTCGGCTCCGGGTACATCCGCACGGTGCCCACCCTCCGGTCGGGAGCGCGCCGGGGACCGGCGTCCGGTCCGCCGCTGCGTGCTCGCTCCGCTCGCGCCTATCCATGATGTAGCACTACTTCCGCAGCTCGATGACGGTTTTGCCGATGCGGATCGGCGCGCCCAGCGGGATCGGTGTGGGGGTCGTCAGCCGGGACCGGTCCAGGTAGGTGCCGTTGGTCGAGCCGAGGTCCTCGACGATCCACTGGCCGTCGCGGTCCGGGTAGATCCTGGCATGACGGCTGGAGGCGTAGTCGTCGTCCAGCACGATCGTCGAGTCGTGGGCGCGGCCGAGGGTGATGGTCTGGCCCTGGAGCGCGACCGTCGTACCGGTG
This sequence comes from Streptomyces sp. NPDC058457, assembly GCF_042720695.1. Classification (NCBI taxonomy): domain Bacteria; kingdom Bacillati; phylum Actinomycetota; class Actinomycetes; order Kitasatosporales; family Streptomycetaceae; genus Streptomyces; species Streptomyces sp. NPDC058457. The sequence continues at coordinate 109,893 of NZ_JBHXLU010000010.1, forward strand.
AGGGTGCCTTCGGAGACGACCAGCTTGGAGGGTGCGTTACGGCGCTGTCGGCCGCCGGCCGCCGGCTGCTGGGCGCGCTGCTGCGGAGGCGCGGCCTGCTGCCGGGCGGCGGGCTGCTGCCGGCGCCCTTCTTCCCTACGCGATCCGCGCTGGGTGACGCGCGTACCGAACAGGTCGCTGCGGATGACCTGCACGGCCACGATCACGAACAGCCACAGTACGGCCAGGAAACCCAGCCGCATGACCGTGAGGGTCAGCTCTGACATTGCCCCCGCTTCACCCTTCGGCTTGCCGGTAAATGATGGTGGTGCTGCCCACGACGATCCGCGAGCCGTCGCGGAGCGTAGCGCGGGTGGTGTGCTGCCCGTCCACCACGATGCCGTTGGTGGACCCGAGATCCTGGATCGTCGAGGGCGTTCCGGTCCGGATCTCGCAGTGCCGGCGGGAGACGCCGGGGTCGTCGATCCGCACGTCGGCCTCGGTGCTGCGGCCCAGCACCAGCGTTGCGCGGGAGATCTGGTGGCGGGCGCCGTTGATCTCGATCCAGTAGCGGGTGCGGGAGCCGGGCGCCGAGGCGCCGACGGGACCCGAGGGCGGCCGCTGGGCGGCCGGCTGGGTGGGCTGCGGATAGCCGTAGCCACCGGGGCGGGAGCCGGGCGGTGGGGCGCTCGGCATCGGCGGGGCGGCGGCGCTCTGCTGCGGGTAGCCGCCCGGGCGCTGCGGGGCGCCGCCCGCGGGAGCGCGCTCGGGGGCCTGCTGGTTGCTGGACGAGGCGAGTGTGCGGCTGCGCACCCGGTACAGGCCGGTGTCGAGGTCCTCGGCCTTCTCCAGGTTGACCTTGATCGGCCCCATGAAGGTGTAGCGCTGCTGCTTGGCGTAGTCGCGGACCATCCCGGCGAGCTCGTCGCCGAGCTGCCCGGAGTAGGGGCTGAGGCGCTCGAAGTCGGGCGCGCTCAGCTCCACGATGAAGTCGTTGGGTACGACGGTCCGGTCCCGGTTCCAGATGGTCGCGTTGTTGTCGCACTCGCGCTGGAGCGCGCCGGCGATCTCCACGGGCTGGACCTCGGACTTGAACACCTTGGCGAAGGTGCCGTTGACCAGACCTTCGAGACGCTGCTCGAACTTCTTCAGGACTCCCACAGGGCACCTCCTCTGTCGCTTTGCCCGTACTGCCTGCCGTTGCCGTTGCCGCTACTGCTCACTGATCGTATCTACGCGCCCGGCAATCAGCCGGTTCCCCGAGCGGCCCCCCTTCGAACTCCTCGGCGTGCTTCTCCTGTCAAGGATCGGCGCTTCTTCTGCCATGGATCGTAGAGGTGGCCCACGACCAGTGTCCCGCACCTGACTGTGCACCCGATCCGTCTCCTGGGCAGATGGCCTTGACCGGTACGAGGTTGATACGTGATGGCCGACTGCTCGGTACGTGATCGTCAGGTCAGCGCTGCCCCGGGATAAGGGATGTGAACCCGCCCTGTCCCACGTGCTAGTGTTCTGGATGTCGGAAGGGGCCGACCCGAAGGAAACAACGGGGTCTGAGCCGGAAGACACACCCAATGCGCGGGTGGCGGAATAGGCAGACGCGCTGGATTCAGGTTCCAGTGCCCGCAAGGGCGTGGGGGTTCAACTCCCCCCTCGCGCACAGAGAGATACCGGTGAAACGGGTCTCCGCCGGTGACGGAAGTCACGGTGGGGGCCCGTTTCTCGTTGTTCGGCGGTCGTCGGCGGTCGTCGGCGGTCGTCGGCGGTTGCCCGGGGGCGGTCTGGCGGTTGTGAGGCATCGCACGCCCTGGTGAGGGTATACGGAGGGCCCCGCCCGTGAGCTATCTCACGGGCGGGGCCTGTCCTTGTTGTGCTGCGGTGTTCGGGGGCCGGGTCGGTCTACGCCGCTGGTGACGGTCGGGAGAGCCCGCGGTGCACGGCGACGCCTCCTAGAGCTCCTTGAGCGCGGCGGCCGTCTCGGAGAGGATCTCCGCGGACAGTTCCGGGTCGCCGGCCGCCCGAGCCATGGAAAGCGCCCCGACCAGAGCGCTGAGCACCAGGAACGCCTGCCGGCGCTCGGCTGCGGGATCGTCGCCCGAGCCGAGGCCCGCCAGGATGGTCAGGTAGTTCTCGACCTGCCGGCCGTACGCGCCCCGCGTCCTGTCATCGGCCCGTGAGACGTCCTGCGGCAGGGCGGCGACCGCGCACCCGTCCTGTGGTGCGTCCCGGTGGGCGGTACTGAGGTAGCCGTCGACGATCGCTGTGAACGCCTGCTGTCCGCCACGGGCGGCGGCGGTCAGGAACCGCTTGTTCCCCTGCTCCAGCGCGTGTTCCACCGCCTCGGCGACGAGATCGTCCCGCGAGGCGAAATGGCGGTAGAAGCCGCCGTGGGTCAGACCGGCCTCTTTCATCAACTCGGCCACACCGACCCCGTTCACGCCGTCGCGACGGAAACGTGCCGAGGCCCTGTCCACGATCCGGGCATGGCTCGCCGCCTTGTCCGCCTGTGAACTCACCATGATCGAACCTCCAGCCCAGGGGCCGCCGTCGGCCCGCGACAATTGAGGATTATAGACATCATCCTGCGGTGGACGGCGTCCCGCGGCGCACGCCACGGACCTCCTGGCCGGCCGGACCGGAGGTCATCCCCAACGGTTGGCGCGCGCCTTGTGCTCGATGTCCCTGGCGAAGAGCGGAGTCTCCTCGGCGTTGTGGGCGCTCAGCGCCTTCTGTGCGGCCTCGCTCGCCACGGCGAAGGACACGCCCCGTCCCTCCAGCGCTTCCAGATAGCCGGGAGCCGTCCGGACTTCGACCCTGTTGACGAACCTCGTCGTGCCCGCATCGACGGCTTCGGCGGTGAACTCCCAGATCACGGTGAGCTTGACGCGAGTGCCGATGTCCGGACCGATCGAATCCGACAGGGAAACGAGGCGGTAATGGCTGCGCTCGGCGATCTCCTCGACGTAGTGCTGCACCATCAGATTGCCGACCTGCTCCACGTTGATGGACATGCGTTTACCCTCGGGCGTGAGGGTCGTCGCCCCGGCAATGTGGTTCTTCGAACATGCCTGATATTCGCTGTCGGTCAGAGTGAAGACCCACTCCGCCAGGTCGATCGCCGTCAACGGTGCCTGGATGGCTGCTTCGGACACCGATTCGGCTATGACGCGGTCGGTCATTGATTGATCTCCCTGTTTTCAGGCCGACAGTTTTGCGACGATCTCGGCGGTCGAGATGATGGCGTTCGCGTAGGCCGGCAGGTTGAATTGCAGTGACGCGTCCATTTCAGGGAACCCGAAGCTGCCGACGGCGTCCTTCACCACCGTGACCTCGTAGCCGAGCTCCGCCGCGAAGCGGACGGTGGACTCGATGCAGGTGTTGGCGCGCATGCCGATCACGATCACTTTGCGCAGGCCGTGCTTCTTGAGCTGCAGGTCGAGGTCCGTGTTGGCGAACCCGCTCGAGAGCCAGTGCTCCTGCGCGACGACCTCGCCGGGACGCGGCTCGAAATCGGGGTGAAAGCTTCCGCCCCAGGTTCCGTCGGCGAAAATCTGTCCCTTTGCGGCGGATTCCTGGATGGGAGGCATCGTCTTCCAGTGACTGTTGGGATCGCTTTCCCGCCAGCGATGGTGCGGGGCGATGAGAACCTGCACGCCGACCGCCCGAGCGGCGGCCAGGACCTGCCGCATGTGCTCGACGACATTGTGCGTCTCGAGGGTGGAGCGGCTGGGTTCGTACAGCTTGCCGCCCTCCGAAAGGAAATCGTTGTAGGGATCGACGACAAGCAACCCCGTGAGTTCCGGTTCGTAAGTCTGCTCAGGATTCGACATGCCCAATGCTCCCTTGGTTCGTGCATATTGAGGATTACGCACATCATCTTCAGAGTCAAGCGCGGGCATCAGGCTTTCCTCCAGGATGGAAGGGGCCGTCCCGATGCGCCTCCGGGGGATCGGGTGCGATCGGCTGCGGCCTGCGGAGCTGCCGGGAGGAGGGCGGCCTCGCCGCTCGAGGGCGGCCGGTGCAGGGGGGGGCGCTGGGCGGCCAATGGCTCGGTCGATGACCGCCGGGGCGGGATCGTCCCGGTCCCGGCCGGCGCCGGGCGGTCCGTGGGTCGGCCGGCGGTGTCGGCATCCGTTGCCGGCGGCCCGTCGTGCGCGTCCGTCAGTCCGTCGGCGGCGCTGCCTGACCGGGGTCTCCGAACCCGACGCCGCCGTCGGGTCGGCCGGGACGTGCCCGCACCCTTCGGGAGGTGAGGTGGCCCAGGTCCTGAGGTGCGGCCGAGTCGCCGCGAACCGGGATCGGGCTCCGTCAGCCGAGCTGCGTGGCGACGAGGGTGAGCGGCTCGCTGTTCCGCCGTGCGCGGGACAGGATGACGGCTCCCTCGGCGGCGATCACCAGCAGGGTGGCGCGTTGTGCGGCCTCGGCCGGCGCCAGTCCGACCTGCTCGAACCGGACGGCCAGCGCGTCGGCCGTGGCATTGAACGCGGCCTCGGCCCGGTCGAGGATCGCGGGGTCGTGTCCGCCGGTCGTGACCCCGGCCATCGCGCAGCCGGAGCGGAAGTCCGTGCCTTCGACGACCCTGCGCCAGATGTCGATGTACCCGGTGACCACGTCCTGCGGGGTTCGCGCGCGGATCGCGTCGATCTGGTCCTGCATCCACTGCCGGGAGTGGTCGATGGCGAGCTCGATCAGCTCCGCGCGTCCGCGCGGAAAGTGGTGGTAGACCGAGCCGCGGGGTGCTCCGGTGCGCGCGAGCACTTCGCGGGTCGACATGCCCTCGAGCCCGCGCTCGGCGATCAGCAACCAGGCCGCCTTGATCATCGCTTCGCGCACGCCCTCTGACATGCAGACCATTCTTTCCCATCAGGTGCGGGCTCCTGGACCCGTCCCTTGATTATGCTATGTTACATAGCATAATCCGAGGTCGGAGTCAGTGCCACCAACCCCCGAGGGGCCCGTCATGAGCTCAGATGCCCTTACCGTCGACGTGTACGTCGCACCGATGCGCCCGTTCGCCGGCGCTCCCGCCCAGGGACCGGGCGACGATCCGATGTGGTCTCCCATGAGCAGCACTCTGATCGCCGGCGCGGAGGAAGCGGTCCTCGTCGACACCCTCGTCACCTTCGACCAGGTCGACGCGCTCGCCGAGTGGGTGCGCGGCTTCGGCAAGCGCGTCACCGGCGTCTACATCACCCACGGCCACCAGGACCACTGGATCGGCCTGGCCCGCCTCCAGGAGCACTTCCCCGATGCCCGGGGAATCGCCACCCCCGAGGTTGTCGAACGCGCCCGGTTCGAGGCCGGTGACCCCGGTCTGTCCGCCTACTGGAAGGCCAGCTTCCCCGGCGAACTGCCGCAGACGGCGGTGCTGCCCGAGCCGCTGGCCGCCGCGGAGTTCGAGCTGGAGGGGCAGGTCCTGCGGGCGGTCTCCGTGGGCCAGGGGGACACCGAGCACTCCACCGTCCTGCATGTGCCCTCGGCCGCCGCGGTGGTCGGAGGCGACGTCGTCTACAACGGTGTGCACATGATGACCGCCGAGACCGACGAGCAGAGCCGCGAGGCATGGATCGCCAGCCTGGACGCCGTCGCCGCCCTGAACCCGCAGATCGTCGTCGCAGGACACAAGAGCGTCGGCGCGCCCGACCTGCCCGAGAGCATCGGCGCGAGCCGGCAGTACCTGCGCGACTTCAGCCGCATCGTCAACGAGGGCGGCACCGTCGAGGACATCGTCAACGCGATGCTCGAACTGCACGGCGGCCGGGACAACCCCCGCACTCTGTGGCACTCCGCCCGTACCGCAGTCGCCAAGCGGGCCTAGCCCCCGCCGGACCGGCCGGCCGGGTCTGGCGGGCCTTCGACCACGCCAGGGCCCGGGTGTGGGGCGCCGGACACGCTATGGGGCGCCGGACACGCTATGGGGCGGAGGTCCTCTCGTCGGAGCGGCCCTCGCCGTGAACGCGGAGCGGTCCTCGCCGTGAGTGCGGTGCAGTCCTTGCCGTGAACGCGGTGCGGTCCTTGCCGGGAGCATGGCGAGGGCAGCTGACCGCCGATGTGACGTCGCCGTCGGCGTGCCGCCAGGTCGCCTAGGTCGCCGCATGTCGGCGCAGGGCCAGGGCTGCCGGGGCGACCGAGGCCAGGACGGCGAGGGCCGCGCAGCCGGCCGTGATGACGGCCAGGGCGGTCCAGGGCAGGGCGGCCCACGCCAGGATGAGGGCGGCCGGGGCCGACAGGGCGTGCAGGGCCGCCGCGATTCCCGCCAGGTCGAGGGCGGTCACCAGCAGCCCCAGCACCGCCCCGACCGCGACCACCGTGAGCGCCTCGGCCCCGACCAGCCGCAGTACCTGTCGGTGGCCCGCCCCGGCCAGCCGCAGCACGGCGAACTCGCGCACCCGGTCGGAGGTCGCCATCACCATGGTGTTGACCAGGGAGATCCCGGTGTAGAGGAGCGCGATGCCGAGGACGAGGAGGAGGCCGAGGCAGGTGGTCCGGTCGGTCCCCGGGTAGGTCGCCGCGATCCACCGGTCCCTGGTGAGGACGTGCGCGCCGGACGCCCGGGCAGCCGCGCGCAGCCCGGCGGCCACCGTGGACGCGTCCGCGCCGGGCCGAAGGGCCACGTCGACGCGGTCGACGGCCGCACCGGGCGCGTTGGCCGGGGTAACGTACGCGCCGTTGTCCCCGGTGCCCGTCCTCATCACGGCGGCGATGCGCAGTGTCCTCGGGGTGCCGTCGCCGAGCCACACCCGGACGCTCTGGCCGACGGTGTGCCTCTCCCACTCCTCGTTGACGATGATCGAGCCGTCGTCGAGGCCGGTGGTCCTGCCGGAGACGAGCGGGAGGCGCGTGGTGGCGGCCAGCGCGGCGGGATCGGCGGCCCGGGCCCCGGATCTGATCAGGGCGACCCCGTCCTCCAGGACGTACACCGCGCTCGCCGAGGTCGCGGAGAGCTCGGCACCGGGTACGGAGCGCAGTGCCCTGAGCGTCGATTCCCCGAACCCGCCTGCTGCTGGCGTGACGACGAAGGCCGCCGTGGTCCGGTCGCCGGTCTCAGCGGCCCGGGCCGCGTTCAGGGTCGCGGTGGTGCCGAGCAGCGAGCCGGTGAGGGCGACGGTGACCAGCACGGGCGCGGCGACGGCGGCCGTACGGCGGACCCCGGCGGCCGCGTTCTCGCGCACCAGCATGCCGCCGGCGCCGGGGAGCCGGGCCGGGACCCAGGTGAGCAGCCGGGTCAGCGGGCGGACCAGGACGGGGGCGAGCAACGCGACCGCGGTGATCAGCAGCATGGGGCGGCTCACGTAGGACTTGCGGTGCAGCAGGTCGCCGGGGTCGTCGAGGAACGGGAGGACGGCCGAGGTCAGCAGCAGGCCGATGCCGGACAGCCAACGCGCCCGGGTCATGGGCCTGTTGTCCACGGCCGCCTCTCGCAGCGCCTGAGCCGGCCCGGTCCGGCCCGCCCGCCAGGACGCGGCGACCACTCCGCACAGGGCGACCAGCAGCCCGGTCGAGAAGGCCGCCCAGTACGGCCACGTGGGGGCGCCGATCCGGAACCAGTCCGGGGCGAGTCCGCCGTCGACGGTCAGGCGGGCGAGGCGGGGTGCGCCGTACCGGCCGAGCACGCAGCCCACCGCCGAGGCGAGCGCCCCGACCAGCAGGGCCTCGGCGACCACCGTCCGGCGGAGCTGCCCGGGCGTCGCCCCGGCGATGCGCAGCAGGCCGAACTCGCGGCGGCGCTGGGCGACCGCGAAGGCGAACGTCGACGCCACCACGAACACCGACACGAAGGCGGTGACCCCGCCGGCCGTGCCGAACAGGGCGTTCAGCGTGGTCAGCGCCTCGCGGTCGCGGTCCGGGTCCGGGTCGGCGAGGCGCCGGTCGGCACCGGTGAGGACCTGTACGCCGGGACTGCCGCTGACCGCGTTCCGTACCGCCGCCGGGTCCGTGTCCACGACCAACTGGGTGCTGTGGGGGTCCAGCTGCGCCGCCCGGGCGTCGGTGTAGAAGACGGCGTGCTCGAAGCCGCGGTCGGCGACCGTGCCGACGACGGTGACGCCGCCGTGATCCGTGCGGAGGGTGCGGCCGGGCTTCGCCCAGGTCCCCGTGACGACGACCTCGCGGGCGGTGCGCGGCGCGCGGCCCGAGGTGATCTCGTACGACGCGAACGCGGCGACCGACCAGGGGTGACCGACGAGATCGCCGGGCCCGTTCTCCGTGGAGGCGAGGCGCACGGTGAAGGTGCGGTCGGGGGTGACCCTGCCGAGCTTCCGCAACTCGGCGACGGCGGCGGCGGGTACGGCATGCGGCTGGGCGAGCCGCCGGGTGCGGGTGCCGATCGGGGTGGAGACGTGCAGGGTGTCGGCGCCCTTGACGACGACCGGGGCCGCGGCGAACCGTTCCGGGGCGCGTTGCGGAGCGTCCAGGGAGGCGGCGAGCGCCAGGCCCGTCACGGTGAGCAGGCCGACGCCGAGACAGAGGGCGACGAAACTGCCGGCGAAGGTGATCCAGCGGGAGCGCAGGGTCTGCACGCTGTACAGGGCGACGCTCAGCACGGCAGGACCTCCGGTCCGGTCATGCGCGTGGCGATGTCGTCGGCTTTCGCGCCCGTCAGCTCGCCGTCGACCCGGCCGTCGACGAGGAAGACGACGCGGTCGGCGCAGGAGGCGGCGACCGGGTCATGGGTGACCATGACGATCGTCTGGCCCTCGTCGTCCGCCATGGCGCGCAGCAGCGTCAGCACCGTACGGCTCGTCCGGGTGTCCAGGGCGCCGGTCGGCTCGTCGGCGAACAGCACCTCGGGGCGGGTGACCAGGGCGCGGGCCAGCGCCACGCGCTGCTGCTGACCGCCGGACAGCCGGCTCGGCCGGTGCCGGGCGCGGTCGGCGAGTCCGACCCGGTCGAGCACCTCGCGGACCCGGGCGCTCGGGGGACGGCGGCCCGCCAGTCGTAGCGGCAGCGCCACGTTCTGCTCCGCGGTGAGGGAGGGAAGGAGGTTGAACGCCTGGAAGACGAAGCCGATGCGCTGCCGGCGGAGCAGGGTCAGTTTCCGCTCGCTCAGTCCGGTCAGCTCGGTCCCGCCCAGCAGGACCGAACCGGAGGTGGGCCGGTCGAGTCCCGCCGCGCACTGCAGGAGCGTCGACTTCCCCGAGCCGGAGGGGCCCATGACGGCGGTGAAGGTGCCTTTCGGAAAGGCGAGGGAGACATCGTCGAGCGCGGTGCCGGCGCTGTCTCCGGAGCCGTGCCGTCTGCTGACGGAACGCAAGGCGATGGCGGTCATGAAACCCCGTTCTCCTGCTCGTCGGCGGTCTGCCGCCGGTCTCGTCATCGACGCCGTCGTCGACGCCGTCGTCGATGACGTCGTGGATGCCGTCATCAATGCCGTCATCAATGCCGTCATCAATGCCGTCGTCGTCGGCGCTGCTCTCGCTGCCCGTCTCGCTGCCCGTCTCGCTGTCGGTTTCGCTGTCGGTTTCGCTGTCGGTGGCTCCACGAAACCGTGCGGGGGCGGGGCGGCGCAGTGCGGCAGGACGGAGATCCGGGGTAGGGCCAGGCATACCCCGGCGACGGAGGCTGGACGGATGGCCGGGGCCCCGGCCCGCCGCCTACGGTGACCGGCATGCAGCCCCCTCCGCGCAGCGTCTGGCAGGCCATGGCCGCGCCCCGCTACCTGCTCTCCGCCTGGCCCTGGCGCGCCGTCGGCTACCTGGCGACCGGCGCGGTGACCGGTGCCGTACTCCTGGTGGCGCTGGTCGTCGCGGTGGTGGCCGGCGGTGCGCTCGCCGTCGTACTCGTCGGACTGCCGTTGCTGTTCCTCGTGGCGCTCACGGGTCTTCCGGTCGCCCGGCTCGAACGGCACCGGCTCCGCATGGTCGACCGGGAGCCGCTGTACGACCCCCACGCGCGGCCGTCCGCCACGGGACTGCGGGCCTGGCTCACGACCCGGTTGCGGGAGCGGGCGACCTGGCGCGAGCTCGGGCACGCGCTGCTGTTCGCGGGCCTGTTGTGGCCGGTGGACGCGCTCGCCGTGGCGCTCGGCCTGCTCTGCCCGCTGTCGGTGGCCGCCGCCCCGCTGCTGCTGGCCACGGCGGGCGGCGGCCGGGAGACGAAGGTGCTGAAGGTGTGGACGGTCACCGGCTGGCCGACCGCCTTCGGCGTCGCGTTGGCCGGGGTGTTCCTGCTGGCTGTCGGCGGCTATGCGCTGGGCGTGGTGGCCGGTGCGCGGGCCGGGCTGACCCGGCTGCTGATCGCGCCGCGCGAGGACGGGTCGGGGGACCGGGTGGTCGAACTGGCGCGGTCCCGGGCGCGGTTGGTGGACGCCTTCGAGGCGGAACGGCGGCGCATCGAACGTGATCTGCACGACGGTGCCCAACAGCGCCTGGTCGCACTGTCGATGACCCTGGGCCTGGCCCGCCTGGACGCCCCGCCGGGCCCGCTCGCCGACCAGCTCGCCAAGGCGCAGCGGGAGGCGGGCGAGGCGCTCGCCGGGCTGCGGGAGATCGTGCACGGGATCCATCCGAAGGTGCTGGCCGACCATGGCCTGGAGGCGGCTGTGGCGGACGCGGCGGATCGAACGGCCGTTCCGGTGGACGTCGTCGGTTTCCGGTTGCCGGTGCGGCTGCCGGAGCCGGTCGAGGCGGCCGCGTACTTCGTGGTGCGCGAGGCGCTCGCCAACGTCGACCGGCACAGTGGCGCGGGCCGCGCCGAGGTGACCGGTGGGCACCGGGACGGCCGGCTGCACCTGGAGGTCCGCGACGACGGCCGGGGCGGCGCGGAGGCCGCGGCGGGCACCGGCCTGACCGGACTTGCGGACCGGGTGTCCGTCCTCGATGGCAGACTCTCCCTGTCCAGCCCGCCGGGCGGACCGACCCTGCTGCGTGTGGAGTTGCCGTGCGAGCCGATCGACCTCTGCGCGTAGTCCTGGCCGAGGACAGCGTGCTGCTGCGGGAGGGGATCGCGGGGCTGCTGGGCCGGTTCGGTCATGTGGTGGTCGCGGCGGTGGGGGACGCGGAGGCACTGGTCGCTGCGGTCGAGGAGCACGCGCCCGACGTCGTCGTGACGGATGTCCGGATGCCGCCGGGCTTCCAGGACGAGGGGCTGCGCGCGGCCGTGCGGTTGCGGGCGGCGCGGCCGGAGTTGCCGATCCTGGTGCTCAGCCAGTACGTGCAGCGCAGTTATGTCGCCGAACTCCTCGACTCCGGCGACGGGTCGGGCGTCGGGTACCTGCTCAAGGACCGGGTGGGGCAGGTGGCGGAGTTCGTCGCGGCGTTGGGGGAGGTGGCCGACGGGGGGACGGTGGTCGACCCCGAGGTCGTACGGCAACTGCTGCGTCGGCGCCGGGATCCGCTGGAGCGGCTGTCACCGCGCGAGCGGGAGGTGCTGGCGCTGGTCGCCGAGGGGAAGTCGAACGGGGCGATCGCCAGAGAGCTGGTGGTCTCGGAGGCGGCGGTGGGGAAGCACATCGGGGGGATCCTGACGAAGCTGGACCTGCCGCCGGCGGAGGACTCGCATCGGCGGGTGCTGGCTGTGCTGGCGTATCTGAGGGCGTGACTCTCTTTCGGGGTGCTGTGGCTTTGTTCTGGGGGCGTCCTGTGGTGTTTTCGGCTGCGGGTGCGTCGTGGTCGCTCGCGCAGTTCCCCGCGCCCCCGAACAGGTGGGCCCACCTCAATAGGGGCGCGGGGCTGTGTTGATTTGCGGCTGCCGCCGCGTGGGCGCGAACAACCCCCACCGGTCGGCAGATATACGACGACGGCCACCCACCCTCCCCAAACGGCCCCGAAGTTATCCACAGGGTCTGACGGGTTTCGGCCCCCACCTGTACCGTCTCCACGAGTTGATGTTCGTGTTGATGTTCATGCGTGTGCGTGCACGGAGTACGGGGGAGGCGGTCGACGTGACCGGACCGGAAGAGCTGACGACGGCCGGCGGGCGCAAGCTGCCCGCGCCGAAGGGCTTTGCGCAGTGGCCCCCGAAGGGCTCCGCCAAGGAGGAGGGCAAGGCGCTGCGTTCGGCGGTCCCGCGCCGCAGCCACGACGCCCTGGACCTGGACGGCTCACGTCCCGACGCGGTGAGCGCGGTCGAGGAGTCCAACCGGGACCGCATCCCCGAGCTGGTCCCGATAAGGGTCGGCAGGATGGCCGCGAGCCCGTTCGCGTTCCTGCGCGGCTCGGCCGGCCTGATGGCGCACGACCTGGCCCGCACCCCGATGACCAGGATCGCCACGCAGATCTGCGGTGACGCCCACGCTGCCAACTTCGGCCTGTACGGCGACCCGCGCGGCGACCTCGTCATCGACCTGAACGACTTCGACGAGACGGTGCTCGGCCCCTGGGAGTGGGATCTCAAGCGGCTCGCCGCCTCCCTGGTGCTGGCCGGCCGGGAGGCGGGCGCCGACGAGGACACCTGCCGAAAGGCCGCGGGCGACGCGGCCGGCGCCTACCGCCGCACCATGCGCCTGCTGGCCAAGCTCCCGGTGCTGGACGCGTGGAACGCCATCGCGGACGAGGAGCTGGTCTCCCACTCCGACGCCCACGACATGCTCGGCACCCTGCGCCGGGTCTCGGAGAAGGCCCGCGCCAACACCAGCGGCCGGTTCGCGGCCCGCTCCACCGAGCCCACCGAGGACGGCGGCCGTCGCTTCGTCGACGCCGCGCCGGTGCTGCGCCGGGTCCCGGACGCGGAGGCGGAGGCGGTCACCGCGGCCCTGGAGCACTACGTGACCACGCTCTCCGAGGACCGCCACCCGCTGCTCGCCCGGCACACCCCGCACGACGTCGCCTTCCGGATCGTCGGCACCGGCAGCGTCGGCACCCGGTCCTACGTCGTCCTCCTCCTCGACCACCGCGGCGAGCCGCTGATACTCCAGGTCAAGGAGGCCCGTCCGTCCGCGCTCGTCCCCCATCTCGCCACGGCCGGCTTCGAGACGCCGGCCGTCGACCACGAGGGCCGCCGGGTGGTCCTCGGCCAGAAGCGGATGCAGGTGGTCAGCGACATCCTGCTCGGCTGGACCACGGTGGACGGCCGCCCCTTCCAGGTCCGCCAGTTCCGCAACCGCAAGGGCAGCGTCGACCCGGCCGCCCTGTCCCCCGACCAGATCGACGACTACGGCCGGATGACCGGCGCCCTGCTGGCCCGCGCTCACTCGCACAGCGCCGACCCGCGCCTGATCGCCGGCTACTGCGGCAAGAACGAGGAACTGGACGAGGCGATCGCCGCGTTCGCGGTGACCTACGCCGACCGCACGGAGGCGGACCACGCGGAACTGGTGGCCGCGGTGCGGGCGGGGCGGATAGCGGCGGAGCTCGGGGTGTGATCCGGGTGGTCCGGATGATCCACGTGACCTCCGGCCGTCGACCTCCGCTCCCCAGCTTCCGGTCTTCCGCCTCCGGTCTCCGGTCTGTGGCCTCCGTCCTTCGGTCTTTGACCTCCGGCCTCCGGACGAGGTGACGAGGACCTGATCGTCCGCTACACGGGTGTCTCCCGCTTCCAGACGGACATCCTGGGCGCCTGCGACATCGCCTCGCTCGGCGAGGTGATCCTCGACGAGATACTCCCGCACCCGCACGGCTGCACCCACGAGCTGGTGTGCCGCCCCGGCGCCCTCGTCGTGGCCTGCACCGATCTGGTCGCCGAGTGGGTCCCGGCCACCGCCGAGGGCGACAGGCCCTAGGCTGGTCGGGTGACGACCCCGGAAGCTGAGCAGTCCCAGGTACCGCGGCCCGAAGAACGGCTGGAGCGGGCCGTGCGGGCCGCCGAGCAGGCGTTGATCGAGTACGAGATCGCGGTGGAGACCTTCCGCGTCGAGGTCGAGAACTTCTCCCGCCTGCACGAACAGAAACTCGGCCCGCTCTATCTCCGTATCGAGGAGCTGGACGCGCGGATCGCCGAGGCCAAGGCCGCCCGCACCGGCGACCCCGAGGACATCCGCGCCGCCGAGGAGGCCAGGGCCCGGGTCCTGCCCATCCCCGGCGTCGAGGAACTGCTGCACGGCTGGATGGACGGCGACGGCCTGTTCCCGGAGGCCGTGGCGATGCTCACCGAGCAGGAGGTCCGGCCTCCGCAGCGGGTCCGCCCCAGCGAGGAGGCCCGTCGGCTCTACCGCGAGCTGGCCCGCAAGGCCCACCCCGACCTGGTGCAGGACGAGGCCGAGCAGCAGCGGCGCGAGGAGTTCCTCAGTCGGGTCAACGCGGCCTATGCCCGCGGCGACGAGGCCCTGCTGCGGGAGCTGGTCGAGGAGTGGGCGGCCGGCCCGGTCCCGCCGGAGCGCAAGCCGAGCCGGGCCGAGGAGCTGTACGCCCGCCTGGAGTGGCTCTCCGAGCGCAAGGAACTGCTTGCCCTGGTCGCCAAGGAGCTGGAGAACGGCCCCATCGCCGGCCTGCTCCGGCTGGCCCCGGACGACCCCGACGCCCTCCTCGACGAGATCGCCGACCGACTCCAGAAGGACGTGGCCGAACGCGAGGCGGAACTGGCGGCCCTGCTGACCCAGGAGTAGCGCCCCGCTCCGGTCGGGTAGCGTCGGGGACATGAACTTCGCAGCGCGTGTGCCCACGGTCGAGGTCGGGGACCTCAAGGACGGCGACTTCCTGCTGGACGTCCGCGAGGACGACGAGTGGCAGGCGGGCCACGCCACCGGCGCCCTGCACATCCCGATCAGCGAGTTCGTGGCCCGCTACGGCGAGCTCACCGAGGCGGCCCCCCAGGACGGCCGCGTCCACGTCATCTGCCGCTCCGGCGGCCGCTCGGCCCAGGTCACGATGTACCTGGTCCAGCAGGGCATCGACGCGGTGAACGTGGACGGCGGCATGCAGGTATGGCAGGCAGCGGGCCGCGAGGTCGTCACGGACGGGGGAGAACCGGGCTTCGTCATCTGAGGGGACATATCGGCGCCGGGCACCGCAGCGCCCCGAGAGGGACGCGGGGCTGTATTTGATTTGCGGCTACCGCCGCGTGGGCGCGACCGGCCCCCACCGCCCCGCAGATCACACACGACCGAGCGCCCCCCACTCCTCATCTCCTACCCCAATGGATGCGCAGCCAGCAGATCCCCCAACGCCTCCTCATAAACCCCGGCCCCCCCGAGCGCCAGCTCGATCTGCTTCGCCCACGCGTGATACCGGTGCAGCGCATACTCGGTGTCGGCCCCGAACCCCCCGTGCAGATGCTGTGCGGTCTGCACCACCCGCCGCACACCCTCCGCCGCCCAGATCTTCGCCACCGCCACATCCCCGGCCGCCGGCAGCGCCCCGGCCGCCCCCGACGCGATCCGCCACGCCGCCTGCCACAGGGTCGCCTCCATGGCCCGCAGATCGATGTACCGGTCGGCGGCCTGCACGGCCACCGCCTGGAACGTGGCGATCGGATACCCGAACTGCTCCCGCTTCCCGGTGTACTCCGCGGTCATCCGCAGCACCCGCTCACCCACCCCGAGCGCCAGTGCACACGTCCCGGTCGCGAGCAGCTCCCGCAGCCACTCCCAGGCCCCCTCCGCCGCCACCACATCCCGCCCCGCGACCCGCGCCGACTCCAGCCGCAGCTCCCCGAGCCGTTCCCCGCTGGTCGACACCTGCCCGGCGACCGCGACCCCGGCCTCGACCCCCTCGCCTCCCGGTGCCACCAGCGCCAGCACGCTCCGGTCCGTCTCCGTCCGCGCCGGTACGACGACGAGACCGGCGTCGTACACCCACGGCACCGCCGTCTGTACTCCGTCCAGCACCCATCCGTCGTCGTCCCGTCGCGCGGTCACCGCCAGCTCCGCCGGGTCGTGCCCGGTGCGCCCGCTCGCGGCGACGGTCAGCACCAGCTCGCCCCGCCCCGCCCGCGCCGCCAGCCGATCCCTCAACTCCGCCGCCCCATACGTCTGTACGGCTGCCAGAGCCGCGCTGTGCTCCAGCAACGGCACCCTGGCCAGCACCTTCGCCGACTCCCGCAGCACCAGGCAGAGCGCGATGGCGTCCAGACCCGCCCCGCCGTACTCCTCGCCCAGCAGCAGACTCAGCAGATCCGCGCCCGCCAGCCTGTCCCACAGTTCCCGGTCGAAGCTCTCGGCCACGGCACCGGTGGTCATTGCCGGGCTCGGCACCGCGTCCGGCGCCACCCCGGCGAACACCCCGCGCGCCGCCTCGGCCGCCGCCAACTGCTCCTCGGTGAAGGTGAAGTCCACGGTCCTGTCCTCCCGGCGGGTCTCTGCTGATCTGACGGTCCGTCAAGATAGAACAGGTTCTAGAAGAAGGGAACCTAAAACAGCTGCGATCACCGGCTCTTCCCGTCGTAGGCTGACGGCCGCTGCCCGCCGATGGGGGACGGGCACACGAGGGAGGACACATGGGGATCCGGAGCCTGACGCGTACCGAGGCCGAACGCCGGGCCGAGCTGATCGCGGTCGAGCGGTACGACGTCGACATCGACCTCACCGCCCTGCCCGACGGACCTGAGATCCGCTGCGTCTCCACGGTGACCTTCACCTGTTCCCAGCCGGGCGCGGAGACCTTCGTCGACTGCGCGGCCGAGGTCCGCGCCGCCACCCTGAACGGCACCCCCCTCACCCCCTCCGACGACGGCCGGATCCCGCTGCCCGCCCTGGCCGCGCACAACGTGCTGCGCGTCGAGAGCGTCCAGGCCGACACCACCGCAGGCGAGGGCGTGCACAAGGCCGTCGACCCCGCCGACGGCGAGGTGTACGTCTGGACGAGCTTCGAACCCGACGAGGCCCGCTTCGTCTGGGCCTGCTTCGACCAGCCCGACCTCAAGGCCCCGCACGCCTTCACCGTTACGGCCCCGGCCGCCTGGACCGTCCTCAGCAACTCCGGTGACCCGCGGATCGAGGAGCAGGGCGCGGCCCGCCGCTGGAGCTTCCCGGACACCCCGCCGCTGTCCGTGTACAACACCGTCGTCAACGCCGGCCCCTTCCACGAGATCCGCCGCGAGGCCGACGGCCACGACCTCGGCATCTACGCGCGCCGCTCGCTCGCCGAGGTCCTGGAACGCGACGCCGACGACGTCTTCACCCTCACCGCCCAGGGCCTCGCCTTCTTCGCCGAGGCCTTCGCGATGCCGTTCCCGCAGCGCAAGTACGACCAGGTCTTCATGCCCGAGTTCGGCGGCGCGATGGAGAACTACGGCTGTGTGACCTGGTCGGACGCCTTTCTGCGGCGGGCCACGCCGACGCCCGCCGAGAGCGAGCTGCTCGCGGTGGTGCTGCTGCACGAGATGGCGCACATGTGGTTCGGCAACATCGTCACCATGCGCTGGTGGGACGACCTCTGGCTGAACGAGGCCTTCGCCGAGTTCGCCTGCCACTGGGCCGCCGAGGGCGCCACCCGCTACACCGACGCCTGGGCGGGCCACCTCGTCGGCGACAAGCTCAAGGCGTACCTCTCCGACCAGGGCCCGGTCTCGCACCCGATCCACCAGCCCATCCAGGACGTCGCCCAGGCCGCGTCGATCTTCGACAACATCACCTACCCCAAGGGCGCCTCCGTCCTCCACCAGCTGATGACCTACGTCGGCGAGGACCGCTTCCGCACCGGCATGGCCGCCTACTTCGCCCGTCACGCCTGGGGCACCACCACCCTCCAGGACCTGATCGACGCCCTCGCCGAGGCCAGTGGCCGCGACCTGACCGCCTGGCGCAAGGCCTGGCTGGAGACCGCCGGCACCGACCGCTTCACCCTGGAGCACGACGGCGGCACCGTCACCCTGGTCGCCGACGGGAACCCGCGCCCCCAGGTCCTGGCGGTCGGCGCGTACGACCGCGCCGGCGACGCCCTGGAACGCACCGCACTGGTCCGCGTCGAGGTGACCGAGGTCCGTACCCCCGTCACCGGCCTTCCCGCCACGTCCGACCTCCTCCTGATCAACGACGACGACCTCACCTTCGCCACCACCCGCCCGGACCCCACCACCCGGGACGCCCTCTTCGGCGCCGCGGCCCAGCTGCCCACGGCCATCTCCCGGGGCGCGGCCGCCGCCACCGTCTGGGACATGCTCACGGCCGGGGAGGCCACGGCGGCCGAGGCCGGACGCTGCCTCACCGCGCTGCTCGCGGCCGAGACGTCCGACGCCGTGATCGAGCCCTACCTCACGCTCGTCACCAACATCGCCGAACTCTGGGCCCCGCCCGCCGAACGCCCCGCGCTCACGGAGGCCGTCGCCGCGGTCTGCCGCCGGCTCGCCGCCGACCCGGGCCGCCGCCAGGTCGCCCTGCGCGGCCTCGCCCGCACCGCGACCGGCGCCGAGGATCTGGCCTGGCTCCGGGAGCAGGCCGGCGCCGACGTCGACCTGCGCTGGCGCGCCCTCGTCCGCGAGGCCGAACTCGGCGGCGACGTCACCGCCGAGTCCGCCGCCCTGCTGGAACGCGACCCCGACCCCGACGCCTGGGTCCGCGCCCTCACCGTCCGGGCCGCCCTCCCCGACCCGGCCGCGAAGGCCGAGGTCTGGCAGCGGCTGGCCGTGGACCGCGAGGTGCCCGTCCAGGCGGTCTCCCCGGTGGCGGCCGCCTTCTGGCGCCCCGGCCAGGACGCCCAGCTCGCCCCCTACGCCGAGTACTACCTGGCCGCGATCCCCGAGCTGCACCAGGGCGGCATGATCCCGGCGATGACCTACACCGCTCACCTCTTCCCGCCGTACGCCGTCGATCCCGCGTACATCGAGAAGGCCCGGCAGGCGGCCCGGGAAGCGGCCCCCGTGGTCCGCAACACCCTCCTGGAGCGCTCGGACGCCGTCCGCCGCATGCTCCACGCCCGGGCCGCGAACGCCTGACCCGCGGGCGGACAAGCCCGACCGATGTCCCACCCCCTTCGGATTCCGTCGTGGAAGCCGTCCCGTCCGATCGTTCGGTTTCGGCCATTCCCATGGTCGCCGGGCCCGTGCGAGCGATCAACCCCTGTGGAAAACGTCGGCCCCGGTCTGTGGAAAACTCGCGGGAGCGTGGCCGGTCGGCGCGCTCGGACGCCGTATGACCTGCGGTGACCTCCGGTGCGGGGCCCCGGTGCCCCGCGCCGGGAGAGCCGGCGGCACCGCCCGGAGTGGCGATGGCCACGCCGGCGGCCTCGTCTTCGGGGCTGCGCCCGGCGGCAGGTGCTGAGTACCGTTCCGTGCGAGTGCCGGGCAGCGGCACACCCGGCGGTCCCGGATCGGCCGTCCGGACGACGTGGCGGGATCGGGGAACGGGGCGGCATGGACGACGCGTACGACGAGGGCGCGGACGCCCCGCACGGGCCGGACGGCCCGAGCGGGAGGCGTCCGGAGCCGGAGTCCGCCCCACCGGGCCCACCGGGCCGGCCGCCCCTCGACCCCCCGGCCGCGGCGGCGGAGTCCCCCGGCCCGCCGGCCCCGCCCGCGGAATCCCTCGCCCTCCCCCGCACCGGCGTCGCCGCCCTCTCGCCCCGCTACCAGGTCGGCGCGGCCTTCGCCCTCGCCCTGGTCGCGGTCGCCGCCTGCGTGCACCTCGGGATGGTGTTCCTGAGCGTGGCGCCGGCCAACACGGTGACCAAGCAGCACGGCAAAGCGATCGAGGAGTGGGTCTACCCGGAGTTCGAACAGAACTGGAAGCTCTTCGCGCCGAACCCGCTGCAGCAGAACATCGCCGTACAGGTGCGTGCCGACGTCCTGATGCCGGACGGCACCACGACCACCACCGGCTGGAACGACCTGTCCGCACAGGACGGCAGGGCCATCGACGGCAGCCTGCTGCCCAGCCACACCGTGCAGAACGAGCTGCGCCGGGCCTGGGACTTCTTCACGACCACGCACGGCACCGACAACCGCCCGGTCGGCCTGCGCGGCTCCCTGTCCGAGCAGTACCTGCGCCGGATCGTCGTGATGCGCATGTACGCGGGGGACGCCACGAGTCAGAAGGGCACCATCGAGCGCGTCCAGGTGCGCTCCAGCACCACCAACGTGCCGCCGCCGGACTGGAGCGGCGAGAAGGTCTCCGACACACCCGTCTACCGGGTGCTCCCGTGGTGGACGGTCACGGCGGACGAAGCGAACGGCGGTGTGCGGTGAACCGTCTCGTCCTGTGCCTCTCCCGTGCCATCGCCCGGGTCACCGAGGCGGCGCTCGGCCCGTACCAGACGGCCGTCGTCCGCATCGGCTTCGCCGCCACCTGGCTGCTGTTCCTGCTGCGCGAGTACCCGCACCGCCAGGAGCTGTACGGCCCCGACGGCCCCTGGAGCTTCGACCTCGCCCAGCAGCTGACCGCCGACAACCACGCCTTCACGGCGCTGCTGGCCTCCGACGGCCGGGCCTTCTTCGAGGTCTTCTACTTCCTCGCCGTGGTGTCCAGCGCCCTGCTGCTGGTGGGCTGGCGCACCCGCGCCACGTCCCTGCTGTTCATGATCGGCGTGCTGTCCCTGCAGAACCGCAGCGTCTTCGTGGGCGACGGCGGCGACAACGTGCTCCACCTGATGTCCTTCTACCTGGTGTTCACGCGCTGCGGCCAGGTGTGGTCGCTGGACGCGCGCAGGGCGGCCCGCGCGAGCGCCGCACGCGCGCGTGGCGAGCGGGTGGCCCCCGACCGGGCGGGCCCCGCCCTGTGGGCGGTGTCGGGTCTCGTGCTGCTGGTGGCGGCCCTCACCGGCCGCACCGGCGGCGGCTGGCTGGTCCCGGCCGTGATGTGGGCGACCTGGGCGGGCGCCGCCCTGTGGTGGGCGGCCGGCCGCTGGGCGCGCACGCCCGAGCCCCGGATACTGCTCGACGTCATCGCCAACATCCTGCACAACGGCGCCCTGTTCGTGATCATGGCCGAGGCCTGCCTGATCTACGCCACCGCCGGCTGGTACAAGATCCAGGGCTCCCGCTGGCAGGACGGCACCGCCGTCTACTACCCGCTCCACCTGGACTACTTCTCGCCCTGGCCGGCCCTCGCGGACCTGCTGTCCGCCAACGGCACGCTGGTGATGCTGGTGACCTACGGGACGGTCATCGTGCAGGTCGCCTTCCCGTTCACGCTGTTCAACCGGCGGGTCAAGAACGTGCTGCTGGCCGCGATGATGACCGAGCACGCGGTGATCGCCATCGTTCTCGGCCTGCCCTTCTTCTCGCTGGCCATGATCGCGGCGGACTCCGTCTTCCTGCCGGCGTCCTTCCTGCACAGGCTCGGCGGCTGGGCGGCACGCGCGCGTGACCGTGTTTTCCGCCGGACCGACCCCGAGCTGCCCGTGCAGCGCTTCCCGGAGGCCGACGAACAGCCCCGCGTAGGCTTCGGGGCATGACCGACCCCCTCGACCACTGGGCGCGGCTGGCCGGCTCCGCCGTTCTCCTCGACGGCTTCCACGCCCTCAAGCACGCGCTGCGCTTCGGCGCGGAGGTGCCGGTGGCGGTCACGACGGACCGGGCGGCGGCGCTGGCCCTGGCGGACGAGCTGGCGCCGGACGTACGGGAGGCGCTGGCCGCGCTGCTGACGGAGGTGGCGTCGCAGACGTACGCGTCTCTGGTCCCGCGCCCGCACCCCACGGCGGTGGCCGCCCTGGCCGTACGGCCGTCCCGCGAGGCCAACCTGCGTGAGCTGGCCCGCGTCCCGCGCACCGCCCCGATCGTGGTCCTCGACGAGCCGCGCAACCTGGGCAACGCGGGCGCGGTGATCCGCCTGGCCGCGGGCTTCGGAACGACCGGAGTCATCACGACCGGAACCCTCGACCCCTGGCATCCGACGGTCGTCCGCGGCGGCGCGGGCCTCCACTTCGCCACGGCGGTGGAGCGGCTGACGGTGGCCGAGCTGCCGGAGGGCCCGCTGTACGCGCTCGACCCGGAGGGCGAGGACATCAGGGCGGTAAAGCTCCCCGACGACGCGATCCTCGCCTTCGGCTCGGAACGTACGGGACTCTCGGCCGACCTACGCACGCGAGCCGACAACTTGCTGCGCCTGCCGATGCGCCCTCAGGTGAGCAGCTACAACTTGGCGACGAGCGTGGCGATGACCTTGTACCACTGGAGCGCCCTGTAAGAGGCGGCGACTTGAGCGCCCCGATAGAGGCGCGGGGCTGTTCTGGACATGCGGCTGCCGCCGCGTGGGCGCGACCAGCCCCAACGGCGCTGCACCGGCCACACAACCGTCAGCCACAACGGCGGCATCGCCCGGCTGGGCACCGCCGATCACCACCGTCGTGGCCGAGCGCCGTTGCGGCGGCCAAAGAGTGGCGGTGACCGACGAATCGGTGACGGCCGGGACAGGACCCGATGCCTGCCGGAGCGTCGGCCGGTCGCGCATCCCATGCGTCACGCTTGCTGCTGGCGTCGGCGGGTCGTGCCCCGCGCCCCGCGCCTGCCGGAAGCGTTGGCCGGTCGCGCGCCCCATGCGTCGCGCTTGCCGCTGGCGTCGGCCGGTCGCGCGCCCCATGCGTCGCGCCTGCCGCTGACGTCGGCGGGTCGCGCGCCGCGCCTGTCGGAAACGTCGGCCGGTCGCGCGCCCCGCGCGCCTACGCCTCCCTGCGTACCTCGATCACCCGGAACCGGTTCGCCACGAAGGCCCCGTCGCACAGCGCCGCGTTCGCCGCCGGGTTGCCCCCCGAGCCGTGGAAGTCGGAGAAGGCGGCCGTCTGGTTCACGTACACCCCGCCCACCAGGTTCAGCGACAGCTGGGCCGCCTCCTCCAGGCAGACCTCCTCCACCGCGCGCTCCACGTCGGCGTCGACCGTGTACGCCCCGACCGTCATCGCGCCCTTGTCCCGGACCGTCCGCCGCAGCAGCTCGACCGCGTCGGTGGCCGAGTCGACGGCGACGGCGAAGGACACCGGGCCGAAGCACTCGCTCATGTAGGCGGCCTCGTCGTCCGGCTTGGCCCCGTCCAGCTTCACGATCACCGGCGTCCGGACGACCGCGTCCGGGAACTCCGGGTTGGCGATCTCACGGGAGGCGAGGGCGACCTCGCCGAGCCCGGCGGCGGCCTCCAGGCGGGCCTTGACGTCGGGGTTGACGATGGCGCCGAGCAGCGCGTTCGCCCGGGCGTCGTCGCCGAGCAGGCCGTCGACCGCGCGGGCGATGTCGGCGGCCACCTCGTCGTACGTCTTCGGGCCCTCGTCGGTGCGGATGCCGTCGCGGGGGATCAGCAGGTTCTGCGGGGTCGTGCACATCTGGCCGCTGTACAGGGAGAGCGAGAAGGCCAGGTTGGAGAGCATCCCCTTGTAGTTGTCGGTCGACTCCACCAGCACCGTGTTGACGCCGGCCTTCTCCGTGTACACCTGCGCCTGCCGGGCGTTGGACTCCAGCCAGTCGCCGAAGGCGGTCGAGCCGGTGTAGTCGATGATCCTGATCTCGGGGCGGGTCGCGAGCGTCTTGGCGATGCCCTCGCCGGGGTGTTCCGTCGTCAGCGCCACCAGGTTCGGATCGAAGCCGGCCTCGGCGAGCACCTGGCGCGCGACCTGCACGGTGAGGGCCAGCGGCAGCACCGCGCGGGGGTGCGGCTTCACGAGGACCGCGTTGCCGGTGGCGAGGGAGGCGAACAGGCCCGGGTAGCCGTTCCACGTCGGGAACGTGTTGCAGCCGATGACCAGCGCGATGCCGCGCGGGACCGGCTTGAACGTCTTCGTCAGCGCGAGCGGGTCGCGCTTGCCCTGCGGCTTGCTCCACTCGGCCGTGTCCGGGGTGCGGACCTGCTCCGCGTAGGCGTAGGCCACCGCCTCCAGGCCGCGGTCCTGGGCGTGCGGGCCGCCCGCCTGGAACGCCATCATGAAGGCCTGGCCGCTGGTGTGCATGACCGCGTGCGCGAACTCGTGCGTCCGGTCGCTGATCCGCTTGAGGATCTCCAGACACACCACCGCACGCGCCTCCGCGCCGGCGTCGCGCCACGCGCGCTGCCCGGACTGCATCGCCGGCAGCAGTGTGTCGACGTCGGCATGCGGGTAGGTCACGCCCAGCTCGATGCCGTACGGGGAGACCTCGCCGCCGGTCCAGTCGTCGGTGCCGGGCTGGCCGAGGTCGATGCGGTTGCCGAGGAGGGCGTCGAAGGCGGCCTTGCCCGCGGCCGCGTCCAGGCTGCCGTGCTCGCCGTAGGCCTTGGGGTGCTCGGGATGGGGGGACCAGTACGCGCGTGTGCGGATCGCCTCCAGCGCCTGGTCAAGCGTGGGCCGGTGCTTGGCGATCAGCTCGTGCGCGGTGAGTTCGGCGGTCATGCGGGACCAACTCCTCGTCTGATGAGCTCCCCTCGAAGCTCATGACCTGGGCGGAAACGGCCGGACAGAGTTAGAGTAACCGAACGATCGGTCGGGACAAGGGGGCCTGCCGCATCTGTGGAAAACCCCGTGCGGGAGGATCGCGCACATGACAGCACTCGACCTCAGCAGCACCGTGGGAGTCGTCGGCACCGGCACCATGGGCCAGGGCATCGCCCAGGTCGCACTCGTCGCGGGCCATCCCGTCCGGCTGTACGACACCGTCCCCGGGCGGGCCGGGGAGGCGGCCGCGGCGATCGGCGCCCGCCTCGACCGGCTCGTCGAGAAGGACCGGATGACGGCCGCCGCCCGGGACGCCGCCCGCGCCCGGCTGCTGCCCGCCGGCGAGCTCACCGAGTTCGCCGACTGCACGCTGGTCCTGGAGGCTGTCCTGGAGCGGCTGGAGGCCAAGCAGGAGATCTTCCGGGCCCTGGAGGACATCGTCGGCGAGGACTGTCTGCTCGCCACCAACACCTCGTCCCTGTCGGTGACGGCCATCGGCGGAGCCCTGCGCAGCGCCTCCCGCCTGGTCGGCCTGCACTTCTTCAACCCGGCCCCGCTGCTGCCGCTGGTGGAGGTCGTCTCCGGGTTCGCCACCGACGTCACCTCGGCCACGCGCGCGTACGAGACCGCACGCTCCTGGGGCAAGACGCCGGTCGCCTGCGCGGACACCCCCGGCTTCATCGTCAACCGCATCGCGCGGCCCTTCTACGCCGAGGCCTTCGCGGTCCACGAGGCACAGGCCGCCGACCCGGCCACCATCGACGCGGTGCTGCGCGAGTGCGGCGGCTTCCGGATGGGCGCCTTCGAGCTGACCGACCTGATCGGCCAGGACGTCAACGAGTCCGTCACGCACTCCGTGTGGCAGGCCTTCTTCCAGGACGTCCGCTTCACGCCCTCCCTGGCCCAGCGCCGGCTGGTCGAGTCCGGCCGGCTGGGCCGCAAGACCGGGCACGGCTGGTACGACTACGCGGACGACGCCGAGCCCGTCGAGCCGGACACCGCCGAGCCTGCCGACCGGCCCGCCTACGTCGTCGCCGAGGGCGGCCTGGGACCCGCGGCCGAAGTGCTCGCGATGATCCGCGAGGCGGGCATCCAGGTCCGCGAGGAGGACGAGGACCACGGCACCCGCCTGGTCCTGCCCAGCGGCGGCCAGCTGGTCCTCGCCGACGGCCAGACCTCGGTGGAGTTCCGGGACGTCGTCTACTTCGACCTCGCCCTCGACTACCGCCGCGCCACCCGGATCGCCCTCTCCTCGGGCCACGAAACCCTGCCCCAGACCCTCAGCGAGGCCATCGGCCTCTTCCAGGCGCTCGGCAAGGAGGTCAGCGTCATCGGCGACGTCCCCGGCATGATCGTCGCCCGCACGGTCGCCCGGGTCATCGACCTCGCGCACGACGCCGTCGCCAAGGGCGTCGCCACCGAGGAGGACATCGACACCGCGATGCGCCTGGGCGTCAACTACCCGCTCGGCCCCTTCGAGTGGAGCCGCCGCCTCGGCCGCGACTTCGCCTACGACCTCCTCGACGACCTGCACCTGCGCGATCCGAGCGGCCGTTACGCGCCCTCCCTCGCGCTCTACCGCCACGCCTATGCCACCGAGAAGCGGGAGGGCGCCTCATGACCACCGCCAAACGCGACACATACACCCCCGAGACCCTGCTCTCGGTGGCCGTCCAGGTCTTCAACGAGCGCGGCTACGACGGCACCTCCATGGAGCACCTCTCCAAGGCGGCAGGCATCTCCAAGTCGTCGATCTACCACCACGTGTCCGGCAAGGAGGAGCTGCTGCGCCGCGCGGTCAGCCGGGCCCTGGACGGCCTGTTCGGGATCCTCGACGAGGAGCACGCGCGCGTGGGGCCCGCCGCCGACCGCCTGGAGCACGTCGTACGGCGCATGGTCGAGGTGCTGATCACCGAACTGCCGTACGTGACGCTGCTGCTGCGGGTGCGCGGCAACACCGACACCGAGCGCTGGGCGCTGGAGCGGCGCCGGGACTTCGACCACCGGGTGGCCGACCTGCTCAAGGCGGCTGCCGCCGAGGGGGACATACGTGGTGACGTCGAGGTGCGCCTCGCCACCCGGCTGGTCTTCGGCATGGTCAACTCGATCGTGGAGTGGTACCGCCCGAACGGGCACGGCATGAGCGAGCGCGAGGTCTCCGACGCGGTCGTCCGGCTGGCCTTCTCCGGCCTGCGCGCCCACTGACCTCGGCGGCCGCCTCCGGCCCGCGCGCACCGGCCTCAGCCCTGCGGCTCCAGGTCCTCCTCCTCGAACACCAGCAGCGTGCGGCTGCTGAGCACCTCGGGGATGGCCTGGAGCCGCGTCAGCACCAGCTCGCGCAGCGCCCGGTTGTCGGGCGTGTGCACCAGGAGCAGCACGTCGAAGTCCCCGCCCACCAGGGCGATGTGGGAGGCGCCGGGCAGCTGCCTGAGCTGCTCGCGGACCGTGCGCCAGCTGTTCTGGACGATCTTCAGCGTGATGTAGGCAGAGGTGCCCTGGCCGGCCCGTTCATGGTCCACGCGGGCGCCGAAACCGCGGATCACCCCGTCCTCGATGAGCCGGTTGATACGCGCGTAGGCGTTGGCGCGCGAGACATGGACGCGTTCGGCGACCGACCGTATCGACGCCCGGCCGTCCGCCTGGAGGATCTGCAGGATGTCCTGATCGATGGCGTCCAGCGGGCGCGCGGGCGGCAGCGCGGCGCGGTCCTGCGGCCCCTCGGCCATTTGTTCAGGTGCCATGTCCCCCCGCCTCCCTACCATGGACGTACTGCGTTCATTCCAGGCTGTGGAGAACCGTTTGTCCACAGCCTGGAGCCGCCTGTAGCCAAAATGTGCCGACGACCGAACAATCGGTAGGTGGGACGGGTCACAGGCGATCCGTCTCCCGTAGCCACCCCCATGAGGAGGTGCCGTCATGACGGTCATGGAGCAGCGCGGCGCATACCGCCCGTCGCCGCCGCCCGCCTGGCAGCCCCGGACGGACCCCGCGCCGCTGCTGCCCGACGAGCGCCCGTACCGAGTCCTCGGGACGGAGTCGGCCGCCAAGGCCGACCCCGAGCTGCTGCGCCGGCTGTACACCCAGCTCGTGCGCGGCCGCAGGTACAACACCCAGGCGACCGCCCTCACCAAACAGGGCCGTCTCGCCGTCTACCCCTCCAGTACCGGCCAGGAGGCCTGCGAGGTCGCCGCCGCGCTCGCCCTCGAAGAGCGCGACTGGCTCTTCCCCAGCTACCGGGACACCCTCGCGGTGATCGCCCGGGGCGTGGACCCCGTCGAGGCGCTCACCCTGCTGCGCGGCGACTGGCACACCGGCTACGACCCCTGCGCCCACCGCGTGGCCCCCCTCTCCACCCCCCTCGCCACCCAGCTCCCGCACGCCGTCGGCCTCGCCCACGCGGCCCGCCTCAAGGGCGACGACGTGGTCGCGCTCGCCATGGTCGGCGACGGCGGCACCAGCGAGGGCGACTTCCACGAGGCCCTGAACTTCGCCGCCGTCTGGCAGGCCCCGGTCGTCTTCCTGGTCCAGAACAACGGCTTCGCCATCTCCGTCCCGCTCGCCAAGCAGACCGCCGCGCCCTCCCTGGCCCACAAGGCCGTCGGATACGGCATGCCGGGCCGCCTGGTCGACGGCAACGACGCGGCCGCCGTGCACGAGGTCCTCGCCGCCGCCGTACGGCACGCGCGCGAAGGCGGCGGCCCGACCCTGGTCGAGGCGGTCACCTACCGGATCGACGCCCACACCAACGCCGACGACGCCACCCGCTACCGCGGCGACACCGAGGTCGACGCCTGGCGCGACCACGACCCGATCCTGCTCCTCGAGCGCGAGTTGACCGACCGCGGACTCCTCGACGAGGACTTCGTCGGGCGGGCCCGCGAGGACGCCGAGACCATGGCCGCCGATCTGCGCGAACGCATGAACCGCGAGCCCGAACTCGACCCCATGCACCTCTTCGACCAGGTGTACGCCGAGACCACCACGCAACTGCGCGAACAGCGCGCCCTGCTCCGCGCCGAGCTGGAGGCCGAGCAGCAGGACCAGGAAGGCGGCCACCGATGACGACCGTCGCCGTCAAACCCGCCACCATGGCGCAGGCGCTCACGCGTGGGCTGCGGGACGCCATGGCCGCAGACCCCGCCGTGCACGTCATGGGCGAGGACGTCGGCACCCTCGGCGGGGTCTTCCGGGTCACCGACGGCCTCGCCAAGGAGTTCGGGGAGGCCCGCTGCACCGACACCCCCCTCGCCGAGGCCGGCATCCTCGGCACCGCCGTCGGCATGGCCATGTACGGACTGCGCCCGGTCGTGGAGATGCAGTTCGACGCCTTCGCCTACCCCGCCTTCGAACAACTCATCAGCCATGTCTCGCGGATGCGCAACCGCACCCGCGGCCGGATGCCCCTTCCGATCACCGTCCGCGTTCCCTACGGCGGCGGCATCGGCGGCGTCGAGCACCACAGCGACTCCTCCGAGGCCTACTACATGGCCACCCCCGGCCTGCACGTCGTCACCCCCGCCACCGTCGCCGACGCCTACGGCCTCCTGCGCCGGGCCATCGCCTCCGACGACCCGGTCGTCTTCCTCGAACCCAAGCGCCTGTACTGGTCCAAGGACACCTGGAACCCCGAGCACCCGACGGACGTTGAACCCATCGGCCGCGCGGTGGTGCGTCGCACAGGACGCAGCGCCTCGCTCATCACCTACGGCCCGTCCGTACCGGTCTGCCTCGAAGCCGCCGAGGCCGCCCAGGCGGAGGGCTGGGACCTCGAAGTCGTCGACCTGCGCTCCCTGGTGCCGTTCGACGACGAGACGGTCTGCGCCTCGGTTCGGCGCACCGGGCGCGCGGTCGTCGTACACGAGTCGGGCGGGTTCGGCGGACCGGGAGGGGAGATCGCGGCACGCGTGACCGAGCGCTGCTTCCACCACCTGGAGGCGCCGGTGCTGCGCGTGGCCGGGTTCGACATTCCCTACCCGCCGCCGATGCTGGAGCGCCACCACCTGCCCGGCGTCGACCGCATCCTGGACGCGGTGGCGCGTCTGCAGTGGGAGGCCGAGGGCTGATGGCACAGGTGCTGGAGTTCAAACTGCCCGACCTCGGGGAGGGGCTCACCGAGGCGGTGATCGTCACCTGGCTGGTCCAGGTCGGCGAGGTGGTCGCGATCGACCAGCCGGTCGTCGAGGTCGAGACCGCCAAGGCGATGGTCGAGGTTCCCTGCCCCTACGGCGGTGTGGTCACCGCCCGCTTCGGCGAGGAGGGCACCGAACTGCCCGTCGGCGCCCCGCTCCTGACGGTCGCCGTCGGCGAGGCCACCACGGTCCCCGAGGCGGAGGGCTCCGGAAACGTCCTGGTGGGATACGGCACGGGGACGGCCCCGGCGCGCCGCCGACGGGTCCGCAACACCGCCCCGGAGCGGGCCGACGGTACAGCGGACCGGGACACCGCCCCGGAGCCGGCGCCGCACACCGCCGTCATGGCGACGGCGCCCCACGCGCAGGTGCCCGCACTGCCCTCTCTGCTCACCGAGGGCCCCGTCCCGGTGATCTCCCCGCTGGTCCGCCGCCTCGCCCGGGACAACGACCTGGACCTGCGCCGGCTGTCCGGCTCGGGCCCCGACGGCCTGATCCTGCGCGCCGACGTCGAGGACGCCCTGCGGGTCAGCGCGGCCCGCGCCGCCGCCCCCAAGACCCTGCCCACCCCTCTGAACGCCCCCTCCGGCACCCGCATCCCCCTCAAGGGCATCCGGGGCGCGGTCGCCGACAAGCTCTCCCGCAGCCGCCGGGAGATCCCCGACGCGACCTGCTGGGTGGACGCCGACGCGACCGAGCTGATGCGTGCGCGTACCGCGATGAACGCGGCGGCGGGCCCGAAGATCTCCCTCCTCGCACTCCTCGCCCGGATCTGCACGGCCGCCCTGGCCCGCCACCCCGAGCTGAACTCCTACGTCGACGTCGAGGCCCGCGAGATCGTCCAGCTCGACCACGTCCACCTGGGCTTCGCCGCCCAGACCGACCGCGGCCTGGTCGTCCCCGTCGTCCGCGACGCCCAGGCCCGCGACGCCGAGTCCCTGACGGCGGAGTTCGCCCGCCTGACCGAGTCGGCCCACGCCGGCATGCTCACCCCCACCGACCTCACCGGCGGCACCTTCACCCTGAACAACTACGGCGTCTTCGGCGTCGACGGCTCCACCCCGATCATCAACCACCCCGAGGCGGCGATGCTCGGAGTGGGCCGCATCACCCCGAAGCCCTGGGTCCACGAGGGCGAACTGGCGGTCCGCCAGGTCGTCCAACTGTCCCTGACCTTCGACCACCGGGTCTGTGACGGCGGCACGGCGGGAGGCTTCCTGAGGTACGTGGCCGACTGTGTGGAGCAACCGGCGGTACTTCTCAGGACGCTCTGAGCACCCCTACCTGAAGGGGCGCGGGGAACTGCGCGATCAACCACGAACCAGCTGCACTCGCGCACGGCCGCCACACCCCCGCCCCTTGGGCGCACATCCGCAACCACACCCTGCGGATCCCACGCCCCCATCGGTTCCCCGTGATCAGAACGCCCCCCATACTCGAAAGGTGACCGCCACCGACCCCCCGCCCTACGACGCGATCGTGCTGGCCGGCGGCGCCGCAAGGCGCCTCGGCGGGACCGACAAGCCGTCCGTCCGGGTAGGCGGCCGCCCCCTCCTCGACCGCGTCCTCGCGGCCTGCGTCGGCGCACGGCGCACCGTCGTCGTGGCGGCCCCCCGCCCCACCTTCCGCCCGGTCCACTGGACCCGCGAGAACCCACCGGGCGGCGGCCCGGTCGCCGCCCTCGACGCCGGCCTGCGACACACCACCGCCGACTGCGCGGTCGTCCTCTCCGCAGACCTCCCGTTCCTCGAAGCGGCGACCGTGGAGCGCCTGTTGTCGGCCCTCCGCGTCTCCGGTGCGGATGCCGCACTGCTCACCGACGCCGACGGCCGGGACCAGCCCCTCGTCGCGGCCTACCGCACCACCGCACTCCGCCACGCCCTCGCGGCCCTCGCCGAAGGCAACGGCAGCGGCGGCGACAACGGCCTCACCGGCCTCCCCCTGCGGCGCCTGACCGCCGCACTGAACCTCACCCGCGTCCCGGACCACCTCGCGTCCTTCGACTGCGACACCTGGGACGACATCGCCGACGCCAGGGCACGCATCAGGGAGCATGGGCACGTGTTGGATGAATGGATCTCCGCAGTCAAGGACGAGCTGGGCATCGACCTGGACGTCGACACGCACGTCCTGCTCGACCTGGCCCGGGACGCCGCGCACGGTGTGGCCCGTCCCGCCGCCCCGCTGACCACCTTCCTCGTCGGCTACGCGGCCGCACAGGGCAAGGGCGGCCCCGAGGCGGTCGCCGAGGCGGCCCGCAAGGCCGTCGCGCTCGCCCTGCGCTGGGCGGAAGAGGCGACCAACGCCGAGAAGCCCACCGCCGAGAAGCCCACCGCTGAGAAGCCCGCCACCGACGACGGGCCGGGCTCCGACAGGCCGGGTCCCGACAACCCCGCCCCCGGGCCCGGCCGGTGACCGCCCGCGGCACCCGGGCCGGCACATCCGCCGCCGCGGACACCGACGACGATCTCGACGTCGAGGAGGCGCTCGCCCTCGTGAGAGAGCCCAGGGAGCCCCGGCAGGACGCCACCGCCGCGCCCACCCACCGCGGCGCACACGCCAAGGGCGAGCACGCCCACGGCGGGTCGTCGGCGCACCGCCACCGTGCCACCCCCTGGCCCCAGGCTCGCGAGACCGCCGCCCGCGCCGCCCGGTCCGGTGCCCGCCGCGCCCCCGTCTCCGTACCGCTCGCCGACGCCCTCGGACTGGCCCTCGCCGCCCCGCTGGACGCGCTCACCGACCTGCCCTCCTTCGACACCTCCGCGATGGACGGCTGGGCGGTCGCCGGCCCCGGCCCCTGGGACGTACGCGAGGGGGGCGTGCTGGCCGGGCACGCGCAGCCCGAGCCGCTCACCGACGGCGAGGCGGTCCGTATCGCCACCGGCGCCCGGATCCCGGCGGACACCACCGCGGTGCTGCGCAGCGAGCACGGCCGTCTCGACGCCCAGGGCCGACTGCATCCCACCCGTGAGACGGTCCACGGCCAGGACATCCGCCCGCGCGGTCAGGAGTGCCGTAGCGGTGACCAGTTGCTGCCCGTCGGCACCCTGGCCACCCCGGCCGTCCTCGGCCTCGCCGCGGCCGCCGGATATGACACCCTCACCGCGGTCCCCCGCCCCCGCGCCGAAGTCCTGATCCTGGGCGACGAGTTGCTGACCGAGGGGCTCCCGCACGACGGGTTCATCCGGGACGCGCTCGGCCCGATGCTGCCGCCCTGGTTGCGCGCGCTCGGCGCCGAGGTCACCGCCGTACGCCGGCTCGGTGACGACGCCAAGGCCCTGTACAAGGCGATCACCTCCTCGGCAGCCGATCTCGTCATCACCACGGGCGGCACCGCCTCCGGTCCGGTCGACCACATCCACCCCACCCTGGAGCGCATCGGCGCCGAACTCCTCGTCGACGGCGTGAAGGTGCGCCCCGGCCACCCCATGCTGCTGGCCCGCACCAAGGAGAACCAGCACCTCGTCGGCCTCCCCGGCAACCCCCTTGCCGCCGTCTCCGGCCTGCTCACCCTCGCCGAACCCCTCCTGCGCACCCTCGCCGCCCACCCGGCCCCCGAGCCGTATGTGGTTCCGCTGGCAGAAGCGACGCACGGACACCCGTACGACACCCGGCTCGTCCCGGTCGTCCTGCGGGGCGACACCGCGATCCCGCTGCACTACAACGGCCCGGCCATGCTCCGTGGCATCGCCGCCGCCGATGCGCTCGCGGTCGTGCCGCCGGGCGGAGCACAGCAGGGTGAGGAGACGGAACTCCTTGACCTGCCGTGGGCGGCCGCGGGCATCGGAGTGTGTTTCACGTGAAACTTCCGGGCCATGACGCCATCGCCCGCCAGGCGGACGAACACCTCGTGACCCATCGGGTGAAACTCCCGACGAAAGTGGTGGAGCGCCCGACCCGCCAGGTCGCCAAACGGCTGTCCATGGCCCTGCTGGTGCTGGTCGCCACGGCCTTGATCGTCTACGCCGACCGCGACGGCTACACCGACAACTCCGACGGCTCCGTCGACCTCCTCGACGCCTTCTACTACGCGACCGTCACCCTCTCCACCACCGGCTACGGAGACATCACCCCCGTCAGCGACGGTGCGCGGCTCACCAACATCTTCGTCATCACGCCCCTGCGCGTGCTGTTCCTGATCATCCTGGTCGGCACCACGCTCGAAGTCCTCACCGAACGCACCCGGGAGGAATGGCGCCTGAACCGCTGGAGGTCCACCTTGCGGGATCACACCGTCGTCGTCGGGTTCGGGACGAAGGGGCGGTCGGCGATCCAGACCGTCTGTGCGACCGGGCTGAAGGCGGAGCAGGTGGTCGTGGTCGACCCGAGCTCCAAGGTGATCGAGGCGGCCACCGCCGACGGATACGCGGGGGTCATGGGCGACGCGACCCGCAGCGATGTGCTGAAGCGGGCCGAGGTGCAGCGGGCCCGGCAGATCATCATCGCGACCCAGCGTGATGACACGGCTGTGCTGGTGACCCTGACCGCCCGGCAGCTCAACAAGGCCGCGAAGATCGTGGCCGCGGTCCGCGAGGAGGAGAACGCGCCGCTGCTCAAGCAGTCCGGCGCCGACGCCGTCATCACCAGCGCCAGCGCCGCCGGGCGGCTGCTCGGGCTGTCCGTGCTCAGCCCGGCCGCCGGCATGGTCATGGAGGACCTCATCCAGCAGGGCAGCGGCCTGGACCTCGTGGAACGTCCGGCGGTCAGGGCCGAGGTCGGCAAGACCCCCCGCGAGACGGCCGACCTGGTGGTGAGCGTCGTACGCGGACACCGGGTGCTCGGATACGACGATCCGGCCGTCGGCACCATCGAGCCGACGGACCGGCTGATCACGATCGTGCGGGCCTCGCCGGGCACCCGGGTCGCGCCGGACGTACGACCGCTGCCCCGCGCCTGACCGGGCGAGCAGCCGGTGGCGTCACCGGCGGGGCCAGGACGTGCGGGGAGTAGCGTCGGCCGCATGTATGCGATCACGATTCCCGAACCCGGTGGGCCCGAGGCGCTGGTGTGGGACGAGGTTCCCGATCCGGTGCCCGGTGAGGGCGAAGTACTGGTCGAGGTGGTGGCCAGCGCCGTCAACCGTGCCGACATCCTGCAGCGGCAGGGCAACTACAGCCCGCCGCCGGGCGCGTCCCCGTACCCCGGTCTGGAGTGCTCCGGGCGGATCGCCGCGCTCGGCCCCGGCGTCTCCGGCTGGTCGGTCGGCGACGAGGTGTGCGCACTGCTCGCGGGCGGTGGCTACGCCGAGAAGGTCGCAGTGCCGGCCGGGCAGCTGCTGCCGGTGCCCGAGGGCGTGGACCTGAAGCAGGCCGCCGCGCTGCCCGAGGTGGCCTGCACGGTCTGGTCGAACGTGTTCATGATCGCCCACCTGCGCCCCGGCGAGAACCTGCTCGTACACGGCGGCGCCAGCGGCATCGGCACCATGGCGATCCAGCTGGGCAAGGCGATCGGCGCCAAGGTCGCGGTCACCGCGGGCACGAAGGAGAAGCTGGACTTCTGCGCCGAGCTGGGCGCGGACATCCTCGTCAACTACCGCGAGCAGGACTTCGTCGCCGAGGTGAAGCAGGCCACCGACGGCGCGGGGGCAGATGTCATCCTCGACAACATGGGCGCCAAGTACCTGGACCGGAACGTGCGGGCGCTCGCGGTCAACGGGCGGCTCGCGATCATCGGTATGCAGGGCGGCGTCAAGGGCGAGCTGAACATCGGTGCGCTGCTCAACAAGCGGGCCGCGATCACCGCGGCGTCGCTGCGCGCCCGGCCGCTCGCAGAGAAGACGACCATCGTCGCGGCGGTGCGGGAGCATGTGTGGCCGTTGATCGCCCAGCGCCATGTCCGCCCGGTCGTCGACCGGGAACTGCCGATGGCGGACGCGGCACAGGCCCAGCGGGTGGTCGAGGCCAGCGAGCACATCGGCAAGGTTCTGCTGGTCACCGGATAGCGCCCCGTCCCCGCGCTACCCCCGCCGTACCCGCAGGCCGAGAAAGGCGAGGCCGAGCCCGAGGCCGATCAGGACCAGGCCGCTGCCGAGCGGAAGGATCTGCAGCGTGGGCTCGGTGCCGTCGTCCTGACCGGTGCCGATGGCCTGGCCGGCGGGTTGGGGCTGGGGCGCGGTGGGGGCCAGGACGGCCTCCCGGGGCGGCTGCGCGGAGGTGCCCGCCGGGCTTTCGGCTCCGCTCGACGCAGGCTCCGTCGCCGTTCCCTCGTCGTCGGGATCGTCGGGGTCGTCGGCGTCCTGGCTCTCGACCTTCGTCGCAGGTCCCTGGGGCCGCCCCGGTCGCATCCGGCCCTCACCGGCCAGCGTGCCGGCCAGTGACGGCTCGGGGGTGGCCGAGGCGCTGGCGGAGTCCGAGGGCAGCGGCTCGGGGTCGTACGCGACAGCGGTGCCGCACGGCAGCAGGACCGCCGCGAGGACGAGCAGCAGACGTGCGAGCAGCAGACGGACCGGCACGGGCCTTACCCGGCCAGGCGACGGTTCGCATGCTGCCCGGAGCCGTTCACCGCCCAGGGGGCGTTCGCGTGCCGCGGGCGGCCGGGTACCGGCGCGGGGGAGTCGCAGCCTTGGAGTCACGTCGGTGACCTCCTGGAGCACAGTCGTCGTCAGGCCGACGAATACCACCATCACATTCACCTATAAACACGGCATTTCTGATTCGGCCGATGGGTCTACGACCGGTCCTGGGTGGTTCCGAAAGGTGGATCAGCCCCCATGGGGGGCACCACGGTGGTGAGGTGTACGGGTGCGAGAGAATGGCGGCATGGAGATGCCGAGGAACGAACGGTCGCCCGAGAACCCCCAGATCCTGGTCGTGGGCCAGGACGGGATGGCACTCGGCGGCGGCAACGGGGACGAGGACTCCCGCGAGATCCCGGTGACGGAGATGGTGGAGCAGCCCGCCAAGGTCATGCGGATCGGCAGCATGATCAAGCAGCTCCTGGAGGAGGTGCGCGCGGCTCCCCTCGACGAGGCCAGCCGGGTCCGGCTCAAGGAGATCCACGCCAGTTCCGTGAAGGAGCTGGAGGACGGTCTGGCGCCGGAGCTGGTGGAGGAGCTGGAGCGGCTCTCGCTGCCGTTCACCGAGAACACGACCCCCTCTGACGCGGAACTGCGCATCGCACAGGCCCAGTTGGTGGGCTGGCTGGAGGGGCTGTTCCACGGGATCCAGACCACCCTGTTCGCCCAGCAGATGGCCGCCCGCGCCCAGCTGGAGCAGATGCGGCGCGCGCTGCCACCGGGCGTCGGCCACGAGGGTGAGGAGCACGGCCCGGCCGGCCGCTCCGGTGGGCCGTACCTCTAGACACCCCCGACAGACACCCCCGAGTCTTCCGAGACGGCGAAGGGCCCGGCGTACGCGCCGGGCCCTTTCTACTGCGCCTCGCGTTCTGCTGGGCCTCGCGTCAGCCGGTCGCAGGGTTGCCCGTCGACACCTTGAGCTCGATGGTCGGCATGTCCTGCGGGTCGACGTCGGTGCCGGAGGTCGGGAACTGCTCCATGATCGCGCCGTCGCCGTACGTGTTCTCGTCCACGGAGACGATCTTCATCTGCCATCCGGCGGCCTGGAAGCACTCCTTGACCGACTTGACGTACTTGAACTTGAAGTCCGGGACCTGGATCTTGTCCGGGTCGTCGTAGGACTCCTGCGGTTCGGTGCACTCGGTCTTCTCGACGGTCTTCGAGGTGTCGGGCCCGCGGTAGCCAGACGCGTGCGATGCCGAGGCGCTCGCGGTGCTGCCGCCGCTGCCGCCGCTGGAGCCGGTGTTGTCGTCGCCGGTGTTCATCGCCAGTGCGGCGATCAGGCCGATCACCGCGATCAGCGACACCGCGATCGACCCGATGACCACCGGCCGGTTGCTCTTCCCGCCGCCACCTGCACCGCTGCCGCCACCGCCGGAAGGCCCCTGGGGCGTGATGTTGTACGGGGGCGGCGTCGACGGTGCCGGCTGGCCGTACCCGGCCGGCGTCTGGTACCCCGCCTGCTGCGGATAGCCGTACGCCGGAGCGGCGGCAGGGCCAGGGGCCGGAGCCGGAGTGCCGTACGGATGCGGGGCCGGGACCGGCGTCGGCCGGTACGGCGCCTGTACCGGCCCGGGAGGCGCCGGCGTCGCCTGGCCGACCGGCGGGAACACGGCGGAGCCGACCCCGGCGCCGCTCTGCGTCGGCGGGATGCCCGGGACGATGCTCGGCGCGGCCGGCTGGAGCGAGGCGGCGACCCGCAGGCACTCGTCACGCATGGACTCGGCGGTCGGGAAGCGCTCGTTCGGGTTCTTCTTCAGTGCGCGGGCGACCAGCGCGTCCACGGCCGGGGGAAGCGCACGGTTGAAGGAGGAGGGAGCGACCGGCTCCTCCTGGACGTGCGCGTAGGCGATGGCCAGCGGTGAGTCCGCGTCGAACGGCAGCCGCCCGGTGACCAGCTGGAACAGCATGATGCCGACCGAGTAGAGGTCGGATCGGGCGTCCACGCCCCGGCCGAGGGCCTGCTCCGGGGAGAGATACTGCGGGGTACCGACGACCATGCCGGTCTGGGTCATCGAGGTGACCCCGGACTGCATGGCGCGGGCGATGCCGAAGTCCATCACCTTGACGACCCCGCGCTTGGTCGTCATCACGTTGCCGGGCTTGATGTCGCGGTGGACCAGCCCCATCTCGTGGCTGATCTCCAGCGCGGCCAGCACGTCGGCGGTGATCTTCAGCGCCTTGTCGGCGGGCATCGCGCCGTACTGCCGTACGTCCTCCTCCAGCACCGAGCCGAGCGGGCGGCCTTCGACGTACTCCATGACGATGTACGGCATCGTCGAACCGTCCAGCTCGTCCTCACCCGTGTCGAAGACGGAGACGATGTTGGTGTGCGTGAGCTTGGCCACTGCCTGGGCCTCGCGGCGGAAGCGCTCGCGGAAGGCCTGTTCCCGGCCGAGTTCGGTGTGCAGCGTCTTGATCGCGACCTGGCGGTCCAGGACCGCGTCGTACGCCAGGTGCACGGAGGCCATGCCGCCCTCGCCGAGCAGGTCGCGCAGCTGGTAGCGGCCGGCGGCCAGAGCCCACCCCGTATAACGGCCGCGTGCGCCGTCCTGGCTCATTTTCCCCGTCCCCCGCCCGGCACTCGGGCACCCTTGTTGATCGAATGTCCCATTCCCGGCCAAGTCTGCCGGAGGGCACTGACACGTCAAGCGCGGTGCCCGTTCCGTGACCGTACGCGAAGGAAGAGCCGCGGAAGCGTTACAGCGGCCGTACGTCCGGTACACAGAATTTGCACGAGAGTGCGTGGTACGGGTTTGATGGCCGGTCCGTCCACGGGACGGATCCCGGACCGACGGGTTGCGCGGAGGCTGTAGCGTGGCCGACGGAGACCGTGACAACACCGCGCGCACCGCGGGCAGAAACGACGGCGAGGACCGATGGCACAGACGCACAGCGCCCAGGGCCCGTCCGACCCCGAGGCGACTGGCGGCGGTATGTCGGACGCGCCTGAGCTGTGGGGCAACGGAGGTCTGGTCGGCGACGGCCGCTACCGGCTCACCCACCGCCTCGGCCGGGGCGGCATGGCCGAGGTGTTCGCCGCCGAGGACGTACGGCTCGGCCGCACGGTGGCCGTGAAGCTGCTCCGCGCAGACCTCGCCGAGGACCCGGTCTCCAAGGCCCGCTTCACCCGCGAGGCACAGTCGGTCGCGGGGCTCAACCACCACGCGATCGTGGCGGTGTACGACTCCGGCGAGGACGTCGTCAACGGCCAGTCCGTGCCGTACATCGTGAT
Source organism: Streptomyces sp. NPDC058457 (assembly GCF_042720695.1). NCBI lineage: Bacteria > Bacillati > Actinomycetota > Actinomycetes > Kitasatosporales > Streptomycetaceae > Streptomyces > Streptomyces sp. NPDC058457. The sequence goes on from NZ_JBHXLU010000010.1 coordinate 148,887, forward strand.
GGAGCTGGTCGAGGGCCGCACCATCCGTGAACTGCTGATCGACGCCCAGGCGCCGGGCCCCGAGCAGGCTCTGATCATCGTCTCCGGTGTCCTCGAGGCGCTTGCCTACTCGCACCAGCACGGCATCGTGCACCGTGACATCAAGCCGGCCAACGTGATCATCACCCACAACGGCGCCGTCAAGGTGATGGACTTCGGCATCGCCCGCGCCCTGCACGGCGCGTCCACGACGATGACGCAGACCGGCATGGTCATGGGCACGCCCCAGTACCTCTCCCCGGAGCAGGCGCTCGGCAAGGCCGTCGACCACCGCTCCGACCTGTACGCCACCGGCTGCCTGCTCTACGAACTCCTCGCCCTGCGGCCCCCGTTCATCGGCGAGACGCCGCTGGCGGTGGTCTACCAGCACGTCCAGGACATCCCGATGCCGCCGTCCCAGACCTCCGAGGGCGCGGCCCCGCCGGAGCTGGACGGCCTGGTCATGCGCTCGCTCGCCAAGGAGCCCGACGACCGCTTCCAGACCGCCGAGGAGATGCGCGGCCTGGTCCAGTACGGCCTGCAGATGCTGTACGACCAGGGCAGCCACACCGGTACCTGGAACACCGGCCCGGTCACCGTGCACGACGGCCGGCACACCCCGGCGGCCGGTTTCGCCGGTACGACCGTGATGCCGCACCCGGCGGCCGCCGCCGGGACCACCCAGATCCCGCAGCCGATCCTGCCGGGCGGCTACGGAGGCGGCGACGACGGCGGTTTCGAGGGGCACGGCAACCGGGGCAGCGGCCGCGGCAAGCTGTGGATCCTGGCCGTCCTCGCGGTGATCGCCATCGCGGCGGGTGTCGCCCTGGCGCTGAACAAGGGCGGTGGCGGCGGCGACGGCGGCACCGGTACGACACAGTCGCCGACCACCTCGCAGACCACCAAGGACGCGACCGCCAGCGCGAGCCCGTCCGACGAGGCCAGCGACACCGCCACGGACACGGCGACCGACACCAGCGGCACGGGCAGCGACGACAACTCCGACTACACGCCGTCTTCGACCCCGTCGTACACCCAGTCCGAGACGCAGAGCAGCGAGCCGAGCGACGAGCCGAGCGACACGGCGAGCGCCTCGCAGCCGACCGACACCGCGAGCTCTCCGGAGACGGATCCCTCGGACACGACCGGCACGGACGGCGGCAGCGGCGACGGCGGCAACACCATCGAGGGCACCGGCCTGGGCGGCGGTTGAAGGACAGCGACGCCCTTCGGCTGACCGGCGGCCTTCGGCTGACCGGCGGCCGTCACCGGCCGCCGGCTACTGGACGAAGGCGTCGCACACCGCGTCGTACTCCCTGGTCCACCACACGGCGAGTGCCGAGGCGGCCGGGAACTGGGGGTCCGCGCGGGTGTCGCCGCGCTCGTAGTGCCAGCGCAGCATCCAGAAGTCGTTGAGCCGCTCCCACCACACGCGGTGCACGGCCGCCGCCAGCTCCGAGGGCGTGGCCCCGGCCGCGCGCCGGTACGCGCGCGCGTACGCCCGCACCTTCCGCAGGTCGAGCGCTCCCTCCGGGCGGACGAAGAAGATCACTGCGGCGCGTACGGCCTCCTCCGCGCGGGGCTGCACGCCGAGCCGGTCCCAGTCGACGATCGCCGCGGGTGCGTCGTCCTTGTAGAGCAGGTTGAACGGGTGGAAGTCGCCGTGCACCCAGCCCACCGAGGCGCCGCGCGGGGGGCGCCGGCCGGCGTGCTGCTCCAGGAGCGCACGGCGTTCGAGCAGCCGGTGGCGGGCGAGTTCGTCGAAGGCGTCGGCGGGGCGGTGCCGGCTGACGTGGGCGAGCAGGTCGTCGATGAGCGCGAAGGTGTCGGCGGGGTCGGCGCTCTCGACGGGATGGGGGCTGGTGGCCGGGCGGGTGCGCCCCTTGGGTGGCATCACGCGCTCCAGGCAGGCGTGCACGGCGCCGAGGAGCGCGCCGAGCCGCGCGCACTCCCCGCGCGTGAGCTGACCGCCGTGCCGGTGCCGGCCGTCGATCCACGGGTGCAACGCGTAGGCGTGGCCGCCCACGACGGCGACCGTACGGCCGTCGCGGTGGGCCAGCGGCGGCGCGACCGGGACGCCGAGGGCGGCCAGCCGCAGGGTGGCCAGATGACGTCGCTCGATGGCGGCCGGGTCGGCGGTGTCGGGGTCGAAGTGGTGCTTCAGGAAGTAGCGGCCGCGGGTGGTGCAGAGGCGGTAGCCGCGGTTCAGCAGGCCCTGTTCGACCGGCTCGCAGGCGAGCGCGGAACCGGCGGCGTACAGCCGGAGCAGGGGGTCCAACGGGGGCGCGTGGGGCACGAGGGGTGGTACACATGAGCGCGGCACGCGCCAGATGCTAGGGCAAGCGCCAGCCCCGTGAGCTGGGCGTTATCACAGGCAGTCGCTGATGGTCGCTTTCGGTCACACGGTGAACCGTGGCGAATACAAGTGCGAAAGATGTGCCCCGGGGGCGTGCCGCGGGGCGTAGGGTCACGGCGCCGCGCTCGGTGCCCGGCGAGCGGATCGGACACCTCGATGTCTTCCCGTGGCCCTGGGCGGCGGGATAACGTGCCGTTGCTCCGGCCTCCTGCAAGGCTCTGACCAGCGACCTTCCGGCCCGCGTCGATTTACTAGGAAACCCAAGCAAAAAGTACTTGGATTTCCAAGCAAAAACGCAGGTCAGAAGGGGTTTCACAGAAATGTGGGGCACTGGGTAACGTGCTTGTTGCAGGGCGCTCGCCGGGGCACCTGTCACGCCTGTTCCCGGCCGAGTGGCACACACCCCGTGCCACGGGTGTCGGAAGCAGGTGAGCCGCACTGGTTCACCCGGCAACCCCGGGGGCCGGACCGACGGAGGAGCACACGTGACCGTGGACAGCAGTGCCGCGAGCGAACCGCGACGCAGCGCCGCAGGCAAAGCCGGTACCACCGGCAGCAAGACCGGCACCAAGCGCACCACTCGCACCACCAGTCGCACCACCACCAGCACCGCCTCTCGCACCACCACGCGCAGCACCACGAAGAAGAGCACCGATCCCGAACTCGTCCAGCTGCTGACCCCCGAGGGCAAGCGGGTCAAGAACGCCGAGTACGACGCGTACGTCGCCGGGATCACCCCCGAGGAGCTGCGCGGCCTGTACCGCGACATGGTGCTCACCCGCCGCTTCGACGCCGAGGCCACCGCCCTGCAGCGCCAGGGCGAACTGGGCCTGTGGGCGTCCCTGCTCGGCCAGGAGGCCGCCCAGATCGGCTCCGGGCGCGCCACCCGCGAGGACGACTACGTCTTCCCGACCTACCGCGAGCACGGCGTCGCCTGGTGCCGCGGGGTCGACCCGACCAACCTGCTGGGTATGTTCCGCGGCGTCAACCACGGCGGCTGGGACCCCAACACCAACAACTTCCACCTCTACACGATCGTCATCGGCTCCCAGACGCTGCACGCCACCGGCTACGCGATGGGCATCGCCAAGGACGGCGCGGACTCGGCGGTGATCGCCTACTTCGGCGACGGTGCCTCCAGCCAGGGCGACGTCGCCGAATCGTTCACCTTCTCCGCGGTCTACAACGCCCCGGTCGTCTTCTTCTGCCAGAACAACCAGTGGGCGATCTCCGAGCCCACCGAGAAGCAGACCCGCGTCCCGCTCTACCAGCGCGCCCAGGGCTTCGGCTTCCCCGGCGTCCGGGTCGACGGCAACGACGTGCTCGCCTGCCTCGCGGTCACCAAGTGGGCGCTGGAGCGTGCCCGCAGCGGCGAGGGCCCGACGCTGGTCGAGGCGTACACCTACCGGATGGGCGCCCACACCACCTCCGACGACCCGACCAAGTACCGGGCCGACGAGGAGCGCGAGGCCTGGGAGGCCAAGGACCCGATCCTGCGCCTTCGCCGGTACCTGGAGGCCGCAAACCACGCGGACGAGGGATTTTTCGCGGAACTCGAAACCGAGTCCGAGGCGTTGGGCAGGCGAGTGCGCGAAGCGGTACGGGCCATGCCGGACCCGGACAAATTCGCCGTCTTCGAGAACGTGTACGCGGACGGGCATGCGCTCGTCGACGAGGAGCGAGCCCAGTTCGCCGCCTACCAGGCGTCGTTCGCAGACGTAGAGGGGGTCTGACCATGGCAGCGGAAAAGATGGCTCTGGCCAAGGCGATCAACGAGTCGCTGCGCCGCGCGTTGGAGTCGGACCCCAAGGTCCTCATCATGGGCGAGGACGTCGGCAAGCTCGGCGGCGTCTTCCGGGTCACCGACGGCCTGCAGAAGGACTTCGGTGAGAGCCGCGTCATCGACACCCCCCTCGCCGAGTCCGGCATCGTCGGCACCGCGATCGGCCTCGCGCTGCGCGGCTACCGCCCGGTGGTGGAGATCCAGTTCGACGGCTTCGTCTTCCCGGCGTACGACCAGATCGTCACCCAGCTCGCGAAGATGCACGCCCGCTCGCTGGGCAAGGTCAAGATGCCGGTCGTCGTCCGCATCCCCTACGGCGGCGGCATCGGCGCGGTCGAGCACCACTCCGAGTCCCCGGAGGCGCTGTTCGCGCACGTGGCGGGCCTGAAGATCGTCTCCCCCTCCAACTCCTCCGACGCGTACTGGATGATGCAGCAGGCCATCCAGAGCGACGACCCGGTGATCTTCTTCGAGCCCAAGCGCCGCTACTGGGACAAGGGCGAGGTCAACACCGAGGCCATCCCCGGCCCGCTCCACAAGGCCCGTGTGGTCCGCGAGGGCACCGACCTGACCCTCGTCGCCTACGGTCCGATGGTGAAGCTCTGCCAGGAGGCCGCCGACGCGGCCGCCGAGGAGGGCAAGTCGCTGGAGGTCCTGGACCTGCGGTCCGTCTCCCCGATGGACTTCGACTCGATCCAGGCCTCGGTCGAGAAGACCCGCCGGCTGGTCGTGGTCCATGAGGCGCCGGTGTTCTTCGGTTCGGGCGCGGAGATCGCCGCCCGCATCACCGAGCGCTGCTTCTACCACCTGGAGGCCCCGGTCCTCAGGGTCGGCGGCTACCACGCCCCCTACCCGCCGGCCCGCCTGGAGGAGGAGTACCTTCCGGGCCTTGACCGCGTGCTCGACGCCGTCGACCGTGCCCTGGCGTACTGAGGAGAGGGTCGTGACGACGATGACGGAAGCGTCCGTACGCGAGTTCAAGATGCCGGACGTGGGCGAGGGGCTCACCGAGGCCGAGATCCTCAAGTGGTACGTCCAGCCCGGCGACACGGTCACCGACGGCCAGGTGGTGTGCGAGGTCGAGACGGCGAAGGCGGCCGTCGAACTCCCCATCCCCTACGACGGCGTGGTCCGCGAGCTGCGCTTCGCCGAGGGCACCACGGTGGATGTGGGCACGGCGATCATCGCGGTGGACGTGGCGGGCGGGGCGGCGGCCGAAGAGCCCGCGGCGGCGGCACCGGCTCCGGAACCCGAGAAGAAGCCGGAGGGCCGCCAGCCGGTTCTCGTCGGCTACGGCGTGGCCGCCTCCTCCACCAAGCGCCGCCCGCGCAAGGGCCCGGAGGCCACGGTCGCCGAGGTGGCGGTGCGGTCCGCGGTCCAGCAGGAGCTGAACGGCCACGGCCCAGCTCCGGTTCCCACCCCCACCCCGGTTCCCGCCCCGGCCCCGGCCGCGGAGGACCGCCCCCGCCCGCTGGCGAAGCCGCCGGTGCGCAAGCTGGCGAAGGACCTGGGCGTCGACCTGGCCACGGTGACCCCGTCCGGCCCGGACGGCGTCATCACGCGCGAGGACGTACACGCGGCGGTCACGGCGGCGACCGCCGTACCGACGACGGCGCCGCAGCCGGCGGTCCCCGAGACCGCCGTGACCCCCGCCGTCGTCTCGCACGACACCGCCCGCGAGACGCGCGTCCCCATCAAGGGCGTCCGCAAGGCGACGGCGGCGGCGATGGTGGGTTCGGCGTTCACGGCGCCGCATGTCACGGAGTTCGTGACGGTGGACGTGACGCGCACGATGAAGCTGGTGGAGGAGCTGAAGCAGGACAAGGACCTGCAAGGCCTCCGGGTGAACCCGCTCCTCCTCATCGCCAAGGCTCTGCTGGTCGCCATCAGACGCAACCCGGACATCAACGCGTCCTGGGACGAGGCGAACCAGGAGATCGTGCTCAAGCACTACGTCAACCTGGGCATCGCCGCGGCCACCCCGCGCGGCCTGATCGTGCCGAACATCAAGGACGCCCACGCGAAGACGCTCCCGCAGCTGGCGGAGGCGCTCGGTGAGCTGGTCGGCACGGCCAGGGACGGCAAGACGTCACCCGCCGCGATGCAGGGCGGCACGGTGACCATCACCAACGTCGGCGTCTTCGGCATCGACACGGGCACGCCGATCCTCAACCCCGGCGAGGCCGCGATCCTCGCGGTCGGCGCGATCAAGCTCCAGCCGTGGGTCCACAAGGGCAAGGTGAAGCCCCGCCAGGTCACCACGCTGGCGCTGAGCTTCGACCACCGGTTGGTGGACGGCGAGCTGGGCTCCAAGGTCCTGGCGGACATCGCGGCGGTTCTGGAACAGCCGAAGCGGTTGATCACCTGGGGATGAGACCCCGGGAAGAACACGGCGAAGGCCCGCCGCATGGGGTGCGGCGGGCCTTTGTCGGCTCAGTGCGAGGTGTGTCAGATCGTTGCGAAGCCGTAGTTCAGGAGCTTCGTGGCGTCCGTCGCGCGCTGGGTGATGGAGGAGGAGGCGAGGACGGTACCGATGACCGTCTTGCCGTTGCGGGTCGCGGCGAAGACCAGGCAGTACTTGGCCTCGGGGCCGGAGCCGGTCTTGATGCCGATGGCGCCGCTGTAGCTGCTGAGCAGCGTGTTGGTGTTGGTCCAGGCACCCATGGTGCGGGTGGAACCGGTCTTGGTGATCGTCTTCGCCGTGTAGCTCTTCGTCTTGACGACCGTGCGGAACGTGGAGCTCTTCATCGCGCTGCTGGCGATCTTCGTCAGGTCGCGCGGCGTCGAGTAGTTGTTGCCGTTGCCGATGCCGTCGAAGGAGTCGAAGTGGGTGTGGGTCAGGCCCAGGTTCTTCGCGGCGGTGTTCATCTTGGAGATGAAGTTGGCGACGCGCTTGGCGCGGGTGGTGCCCGAGCCGTACGTGTCCGCGAGCGCGTAGGCGGCGTCGCAGCCGGAGGGCAGCATCAGCCCGTACAGCAGCTGGCGGACGGTGACCTTGTCGCCGACGATCAGGTGCGCCTGGGAGGCGTTGTTGGCGACGACGTAGTCGCTGTACGCCTTCTGGATCGTCACCTTCTTGTCGAGGTTCAGGTTCGACTGCGCGAGCACGACCTTGGCGGTCATGATCTTCGTGGTGGAGCCGGTGGACAACTGGGTGTCCGCCGCCTTCGTGTACAGCGTCTTCGCGTTCGCGTTGTTCATCACGTAGCCGCCCTTGGCCACGATCGAGGGCTTGGTGACGGCCTGCGCGGGAGCCGCGGTGAGGGCGCCGGTCGCGAGCATCGCGCCGGACGTGACGGCGACGGCGACGGCCCTGCGGAAGCTGGTGCCCTTAATACCGGTAATCAACTGAAATACCCCGAGTCGAGTCGAGTCGTAATGCCCCTGGCATGCGGCCGAGTTGGGGGTGCCAAAGCGGGTGGGGCCGCACGTGTGTGACACGTAAGTAGCACAGATGGTTGTGCGGTTGCTGAGGGCGATTTACATCACGTCCGGATGGTGGACGAAGGGGCTACTTGCGTACGTGTTGTATCTAAGCTGTAGGCATGAGCCTGGCCGTCAAGCAGCCCCCCGCCGCCGACCGCGTCTACTCCCATGTCAAGCAAGGCGTCCTGGACCGCCACTACGAAGGCGGCACGCTCCTCACCGAGGGCGAGCTGGCCGAGGCCGTCGGGGTCTCCCGCACCCCCGTCCGCGAGGCGCTGCTGCGCCTGGAGGCCGAGGGCCTGATCAAGCTCTACCCGAAGAAGGGCGCCATGGTGCTGCCCGTCTCCGCGCAGGAGATCGCGGACGTGGTCGAGACCCGGATGCTGGTGGAGGAACACGCGGTGCGCAAGGCCGTACCGGCGTCGGCGGGGCTGGTGGCCCGGCTGCAGGAACTGCTCGACCGGCAGAAGGCCGAGGCCGCCGCCGGTGACCTGGCCGCCGCGGCCGTCACGGACCGCTGCTTCCACGCCGCGATCGTCCGCGACGGCGGCAACGAGATCCTCTCCCGCCTCTACGACCAGTTGCGCGACCGCCAGCTGCGGATGGGCGTTGCGATCATGCACGCGCACCCCGACCGCATCGCCAAGTCGCTGACCGAGCACGAGGAGATCCTGGACGCGCTGCGCGCGGGGGATGCTGATCGCGCGGTCGGCCTTGTGCACCGGCACGTCGACTGGTTCGCGCACCTGGCGCGGGGTGAGGTCCGATGAGCCGCGGCAACGCGTTGCTGCCCGGTGATCCGCCGGGCGGTCGCCGGGCCGTCGCCGTCTGGTGCATAGGCGTCTCGGTCTACTTCGTCGCCGTCATCTTCCGTACGTCCCTCGGGGTCGCCGGTCTCGACGCGGCCGACCGCTTCCACGTGGGCGCCTCGGCCCTGTCCACGTTCTCGATCCTCCAGCTGCTGGTCTACGCCGGCATGCAGATACCTGTCGGCCTGCTGGTCGACCGCCTCGGCACGAAGAAGATGCTGACCATCGGCGCGGTGCTGTTCACCGTCGGACAGGTGGGCTTCGCCTTCTCCCCGTCGTACGGCACCGCGCTCGCCTCGCGTGCGTTGCTCGGCTGCGGTGACGCGATGACGTTCATCAGCGTGCTGCGGCTCGGCACCCGCTGGTTCCCGGCCCGGCGCGGCCCGCTCGTCGCCCAGCTCGCCGGTCTGGCCGGCATGGCGGGCAACCTGGTCTCCACGCTGGTCCTGGCCCGGCTGCTGCACGGCATCGGCTGGACCCCGGCGTTCGCGGGCAGCGCGTTGGCCGGGGCGGTCGTCCTGGTCCTCGTGTTCCTGTTCCTGAAGGACCACCCCGAGGGGTACGAGCCGGAGCCCTTCCCGCACCAGGGGGCGGCGTACGTACGGAAGCAGATCGCCGCGTCCTGGCGGGAGCCGGGGACCCGGCTGGGCCTGTGGGTGCACTTCACCACCCAGTTCCCGGCGATGGTGTTCCTGTTGCTGTGGGGGCTGCCGTTCCTGGTCCAGGCGCAGGGGCTGTCCCGTGCCACGGCCGGTGAGCTGCTGACCCTGGTCGTCCTCTGCAACATGGTGGTCGGCCTCGTCTACGGCCAGATCGTCGCCCGGCACCACATGGCGCGGCTGCCGCTGGCGCTGGGCACGGTCGGGGCGACGGCCGTGGTGTGGGCGGCGACGCTGGTGTATCCGGCCGACCATGCGCCGATGTGGCTGCTGGTGGTGCTGTGTGCGGTGCTGGGGGCGTGTGGGCCGGCGTCGATGATCGGCTTCGACTTCGCGCGTCCCGCCAATCCGCCGGAGCGGCAGGGGACCGCGTCCGGGATCACCAACATGGGTGGTTTCACGGCCTCGATGACGACGTTGTTCGTGGTGGGTGTGCTGCTGGATGCCACCGGCGACAACTACACGGTGGCCTTCTCGTGCGTGTTCGTGCTGCAGGCGCTGGGGGTGAGCCAGATTCTGCGGTTGCGGGGGCGGGCGGTTCGGCGGGAGCGGGAACGGTTGGTGGCGAGCCGGGTGGAGACGGTGCACGTGCCTGCGTGAGCGGTTTGTTCTCCCACCCGCGCACCACCCGTTCACCGTCGGCAGAGAGGCCGGGCGACCTGCGGGGGCGATCACCGTCGGCGGCTTTCCGCGCGTACGACGAGATCAGCCGCCCACCCGCCCGCCCACTCGCCCGCCCGCCCGCGCAAGCGAGCGAATCAGCTGGCGGTGCGAGTCGGTCGACCAGTCAGCGGCGCGAGTCGGTCGGTCAGCCCGCCGTGCGAGTCGTCAGCCGGCTGGCCGCCTGTGTGAGTCGGTCGGTGAGCCCGTGGCCTGTGCGAGTCGGTCAGTCGGGCGCCCGCCTGTGTGAGTCGGTCGGTGAGCCCGTGGCCTGTGTGAGTCGGTCAGCAGTCGGCTGGCCGCCTGGGCGAGTCGGTCGGTCTGCCGGCGGTGTGAGTCGGGCGGTCAGTGTGTCGTTGGTACGAGGGTGAGGTAGGTGTAGCCGAGGATGCCTCGGTACGTGAGCCATGCTGTTCTGTGGGTGTCCAGGCTCTCGCGGGTTTCCGCGGCCAGGGGGTGTTCCGGGTTGGCGGCCAGCCACACCTCCTTGTCCGCCTGGTAGCCCGACTCGAACTCCTCCCACTCTTCAAGGCTCGTCGTCTCGGTCCACTCGGGGCGGAAGCCCGCCTCCACCGCGAGGTCGACCAGGCCCGCCAGGTCGTGGTGGTCGGCGGCCGCCGCGCCCGGCCACATCCGGGCGAGTTCGGCGTCCGTCGGGGTGCGCTGCCAGTAGCCCTCGCCCAGCAGGACCCGTCCGCCGTCGGCCACCAGCCGCCGCAGCTCCCGCAGGGCCGTCACGAAGTCGTCGCTCAGCGCGTGACTGGCGCCGAGGCACAGCACCACGTCGGCCGGGCCGTACCCGGTCCCGGCCGCGGAATCCTCGACGAACTCCACCCGGCCGGCCAGCCCCCGCGCCTCGGCACCGCGCCGCCCCCGCTCCAGATCCTCCGCGTTCAGGTCCACTCCGACCCCACGCGCCTGCGGTACCGCATCCAGCAGCCGGAGCATCAGCTCACCCCAGCCGCAGCCGATGTCGAACACGCTCCCGGGGTTCGTGGCGGCGAGGCGGCTTACCATCCCGGCCGCGCGCGCCTCGGAGAGGGGACCGTGGAAGGTGAGCCGGGTGAGGCGGGGCGGGAGGCTGTCATGGGCTGCGGTGTCGGTCGTCATGCCGGGCACCGTAGGCTTCGACGGCCTGCGCAGGACACCGAATTAGCGGTGCCCAAGCCGCTGCCGCCGCCTACTGCGTGACCGCGAAGTTGCGCAGGATCGCCGCCGTCAGTTCCTGGTCGCCCTCCGCCTTCACCCGGTCCGCGACCGCGTCCGGGGTGGTGCGGCCGCAGGCCAGGCGGACGTAGGTCTCCCAGTCGAGGTTGAAGATGGCGGCGGGGCCGAGGGCGGGAGTGGTCTCCAGGGTGCCGCGGCCCTGGATGTCGATGCGGATGGTGCGCAGGAACTCGATCGGCCCGTGCACGTCGAAGATGACGGCCGAGCTGCGCGGCGCGTCGGCGTCGTTGGCGACCACCCGGGGCAGCTCACCGAGCAGTACGTCCCGGGCGATCTGCGCGCCGGGCGAGTCGAGGTTGCCCGGCCGGCCCAGCGCCGCCCGCAGGTCCTGCTCGTGCACCCACACGTTGAAGGCGTGGTTGCGCATGGCCTCTTCGAGGGTGATCTCCTTGCTCATCGGCCCGCGCACGAGGCGCCCCGGCTCCCGCGACTCGTTGCGCAGCTGGCGGTTGCGGCGGATGACCGTGTACTCCAGCTCCGAGGTCATCTCCGGCGCCGTGTGGTGGCGTCGTACGTCGACCTGCATCTCCATGTAGCGCTGGGCCTCGTTGGTGACGTGGTAAAGGTCGCGCGGCAGGGTGTGGATGGGGCGCGGGTCGCCGAGCATCTCGCAGTCCAGGCCGATGACATGGGAGACCACGTCCCGCACCGACCAGCCCGGGCACGGTGTCCGCCGGTTCCACTCGCCCTCGACAAGCGGCGTCACCAGCTCGGATATCGCTTCGATGGAGTGGGTCCAAGCGTCGGCGTAGGGCTGGAGGGTGGGATGCAGACTCACGGAACGGGACCCCTCGGCGGTCGGTACTCGGGCAGGTGGTGGCGGCGCTGCCAGTGGGAGGTGGCTGCTGTCGGCGGGTGTCTTGAGACGCTAAGTTACGCTGCTGTGAGGCACCCCGGCAGTGCTTTCGTGTGACGATCGTAGGCCCGTGTGGACGACTCGAATGCCAGGACGGTGGTAGTGTGCGCGCCTCGCTCATCCAGATCGACGTAAACGAGGGCGAATCGGTCGAATCTCGTCGGCGGCGTGTGACCGAGCTGGTGCGCGAGCAGGCGGATGCCGATCTCCTCGTACTGCCCGAGCTGTGGACGACCGGCGCGTTCGCCTACGAGGAGTTCGCGACGGAGGCCGAGCCGCTCGAAGGGCCGACGTACGAGGCGATGGCGAAGGCGGCGAGCGACGCGGGCGTGTGGCTGCACGCCGGCTCGATCCCCGAGCGTGACCCAGAGGGCCCCCTCTACAACACGGCTCTCGTCTTCTCCCCCTCCGGTGAGCTGGCCGCGGCCTACCGCAAGATCCACCGCTTCGGCTTCGACAAGGGCGAGGCGGTGCTGATGAGCGCGGGACGGGAGCTGGTGACGGTCCGGCTGCCCGAGACCACGCTGGGCGTGGCCACCTGCTACGACCTCCGTTTCCCCGAGCTCTTCCGCGGACTCGTCGACGCCGGCGCCGAGACGCTGGTGCTCTCGGCGGGCTGGCCCGAGCGGCGACGCGCGCACTGGACGCTGCTGGCCCAGGCGCGGGCGGTCGAGAACCAGGCGTTCGTGCTCGCGTGTGGAACGGCCGGGACGCACGCCGGGGTTCCCCAGGCGGGTCACTCGATCGTGGTCGATCCGTGGGGCGAGGTGCTGGCCGAGGCGGGCGCCGGCGAGGAGATCCTCACCGTCGACCTCGACCCGGCCAAGGTCGCCGCGACCCGTGAACAGTTCCCGGCCCTCAAGGACCGCCTCCTGGGCCTGGCCCCCCCGCGCCACCGCTGAGTCCGCTGGTCGTCCCCTACTCCTCGTCCTACTCCTCGTCCTTCTCCCGCTCCTTGCCGGCGAGGTGGATCACGCACACAGCCACGGCGATCAGCAGCGCCGGGTCCGCGTCGTCGCGTACGACGTCGACGCCGTAGGTCTCCCGTACGTGCAGCCAGCGCCGGGAGACCACGGCCAGCAGCTCACCGTCGTACTCGACGGCGAACTCCCGGTCGAGGATCTTGCCGCTGACGTCGAGTTCGGTGCCGTCGACCAGGTGGACCCGGTAGTGGTTGCGCAGGAGCGAGAGCCGCTTGCGTCTGATGGTCGCCAGGGGCTCGCCCTCGCGTTCGATCACCATGGTGTCGCGCAGGGCGAACATCTTCTGGTGGATGTCGACGAGCACGCGCCCGTGCCGGTCCTTCAGCTCGAACGTGTCCCGCACCCGCATGGCCTTGCCGTCGACGAGGAACACCTTGTCGCCGTGCTCGTCCTCGATCCAGTAGTCCTCGCCGAAGCCGAGGAGCCGGTCGCGTACCAGGAATCTCATGCGGTTACCGTTCCCCGGTGCGGCGGGATCATCACCGGACCGCGGCGAAAGAGGGCCACCGCTGCCGCCGAGCCGGTCCGGTGGGTGACCGGCACGGCGAGGGCCCCGCGCAGACAGCCCCGTGCACGAGCCGCATCCCCAGCTGGCCGGGCACTGGAATTCGGCGGGCCGAAGGGCGTCCTGCAGATGAACTCCACTCGTCTGCGGACAAGTTGCCCAACCCTTCGGGTGGGTCACGAGTCGGACGTTGGGCAAGGCACACAGCTCTGAACGTCCCTTTCGGAGGTTTCGCCCATGCTCTCTCGCCCCACCCGCCGCCGGGTGATCCGCGCCGCCTCGGCGGCGACGCTGGCCCTCGGCACGGCCCTGGCACTGCCGCTCACCCTGGCCGGTACCGCCGGTGCCGCCACGGCGCCGGCCACCGCCTCGGTCAACCGGTACGACTGGCAGCTCACCTACCAGGCAGCCGCCGGGCAGACCAACAAGGCCACCATCGCCGCGTCGCTCACCGCGGACCGCACGGGCATCACCTATGTGATCGAAGACGCCGTGCCCATCACCGCGGGCCATGACTGCGTCTACCCCGACAGCTCGGACCACACGACGGTCTCCTGCACGGTCACCAACGTCGACAGCCAGGACCCGTACGCCGCCCTCGCCGTGAACCTCGGCGACGGCAACGACGCGATCATGTACGAGAACTCCACCGATCAGATCTACTACTACGCCGAGATCTCCCTGGGCACCGGCAACGACCGGGCGGCCGACTACGGCCGCCTCGACGGCGCCTACGTCTCCGGCGGCACGGGCAACGACACCATCACCGTGGGCAAGGAGGGTCTCGCCTGGGGCGGCGAGGGCAACGACACGATCAACGCGAGCGGCGGCGACAACATCGTGCAGGGCGGCAAGGGCGACGACGTGCTGCGCGGCGGAGCCGGAGCCCAGTACCTGTCCGGCGACGACGGCAAGGACACCATCTCCGGCGGAACCGGCGCCGACACCCTGTACGGCGGGAAGGGCAACGACGTCCTGTACGGCAACAGCGGGAACGACAAGCTGTACGGCAACAGCGGCAACGACAGGCTGTACGGCGGTCCCGGCCGGGACACGCTCTCCGGCGGCCCCGGGACCGATGTGACCCACCAGGACTGACGGCCCGGCGCCCGCGCACCGGAACCGCCGGGCACGGGCGGTCGGCCGCCCACGGTCGACGAGCGCGGGAGCGCCGCGGGGACTGTCGGTCGGGGATGGCACTCTTGATTCATGAACGACGCATCCCCGGCGCCCACCCCGCGCCGTGCCCGTGTCCGCGCCCCCGAGCTGATCGGCGAGGGCGGCTGGCTGAACACAGGCGACAAGCAGTACACCCTCGCGGACCTGCGCGGGCGCATCGTCATCCTGGACTTCTGGACGTTCTGCTGCATCAACTGCCTGCACGTCCTGGACGAGCTGCGCGAGCTGGAGGAGCAGCACCGGAACACGGTGGTGATCATCGGGGTGCACTCGCCGAAGTTCGTGCACGAGGCGGAGCACCAGGCGGTCGTCGACGCCGTGGAGCGGTACGGCGTGGAGCACCCGGTGCTGGACGACCCGGAGCTCGCCACCTGGAAGCAGTACGCGGTGCGGGCCTGGCCGACGCTGGTCGTCGTCGACCCCGAGGGGTACGTCGTCGCCCAGCACGCCGGCGAGGGGCACGCGCACGCGATCGCGCGGCTGGTCGAGGAACTGGAGGCGGAGCACGAGGCGAAGGGCACCCTGCGGCGCGGCGACGGTCCGTACGTGCCGCCGGAGCCCGAGCCGACCGCGCTGCGCTTCCCCGGCAAGGCCCTGCTGCTGCCCTCGGGGAACTTCCTGGTCAGCGACACCACCCGGCACCAGCTGGTGGAGCTGGCCGAGGACGCGGAGACGGTCGTGCGGCGGCTCGGCTCCGGCACCCGCGGTTTCACCGACGGTACGGCGGGCACCGCGTCCTTCAACGAACCGCAGGGCCTCGCGCTCCTCGGCGACGGCTCGGTGGTCGTCGCCGACACCGTCAACCACGCCCTGCGCCGCCTGGATCCGGCCACCGGCGAGGTCACCACCCTCGCCGGCACGGGCCGCCAGTGGTGGCAGGGATCCCCGACCTCCGGTCCCGCCCGCGAGATCGATCTCTCCTCCCCCTGGGACGTGGCGGTCTTCGGCGGCAGGGTGTGGATCGCCATGGCCGGCGTGCACCAGCTGTGGGCGTACGACCCGGAGACCGGGACGGTCGCGGTAGCCGCCGGCACCACCAACGAGGGACTGGTCGACGGGCCGGCGGCCGAGGCCTGGTTCGCGCAGCCGTCCGGCCTCGCGGCCACCGCGGAGCGCCTCTGGCTCGCCGACTCCGAGACGAGCGCCCTGCGCTGGGTCGACCTGGACGGAGACGTCCACACGGCCGTCGGCACCGGCCTCTTCGACTTCGGCCACCGGGACGGCGCGGCCGGCCAGGCCCTGTTCCAGCACCCGCTGGGCGTGACGGCCCTGCCCGACGGCTCGGTCGCGGTGTCCGACACCTACAACCACGCGCTGCGCCGCTACGACCCGGCGACCGGCGAGGTCACCACGCTGGCGACGGACCTGAGAGAGCCGAGCGACGCGGTGCTGGCCGGCGACGACATCGTGGTGGTCGAGTCGGCCCGGCACCGCCTGACCCGGCTGCGGCTCCCCGAGGAGGCGGTCCGGGTGGAGTCGGTCGCCCACCGCACCCGGCGCGCGGCGACCGAGGTGGCTCCGGGCGGGCTCCGGCTGGACGTGATCTTCCAGGCCCCGCAGGGCCAGAAGCTGGACACCCGCTACGGCCCGTCCACCCGCCTGCTGGTGTCGTCGACCCCGCCGGAGCTGCTGCTCAAGGGCGAGGGCGCCGACACCGACCTGTCGAGAGAGCTGGAACTGAACCCGGCGATCCAGGAGGGCGTCCTGCACGTCTCGGCGATGGCAGCGAGCTGCGACGACGACCCTGCGAACGAGTACCCGGCCTGCCATGTGCACCAGCAGGACTGGGGAGTTCCGGTGCGGATCACGGAGGGTGGGGCGAACCGGCTTCCTCTGGTCCTGGCCGGGATGGATCAAGACGCCTAGGAACAGCGCCCCATAAGGGGCGCGGGGCTGTGTCGATTTGCGGCTGCCGCCGCGTGGGCGCGACCAGCCCCCACGCACCCGCGGACGAATGACGACCGGCTACCGCCTCCGCGGAACCAACTTGAACACCGCAACCCCGGCCGCCACCAGCGTCGTGGCCGCCACCACCATCGCCATGCTGTTGATCCACAGCCCGGTGGCGGCCAGGGTCGCACCACCCGCGCCCGCCGTGCCCGCGCCGATCACTCTGCCGTACATCGCATTTCTCCTAGGAGGGTTGAGGGAATCTCACGTCGCCACCCACTTCTCCTCGCTGCGGCGCACCAGCCCCCACAGCGAGGTGAAGTAGACGGCGTGCTGGAAGAGGTCGTAGAGCATCTCCGGGATCATCACCGCGGCGACCAGGACGGCCTTCGGTCCCGCGCGCCGTACGGAGACGGTCTTCTCGACGATGAAGATGAGGCCGATCGCCGTCCAGAACGGCGACAGGCCCGGCCAGCCGTACAGCGAGGTGTACGTGGTCATGAAGGTCAGGTAGATCAGGAAGGAGAGCGCGCCGAAGCCCATCAGGAACTGCTGCATGAAGTAGCGGGCGGTGACCCGGGTCCAGCCGTAGTCGCGGAGGTTCTCCAGCGCGCCGCGCTGCCACCGCAGCCGCTGGTGCCACAGCTTGGGCAGGGTGGGCATGACCTCGGTGGTGACCGCGCAGCCCGCCGGGGACATGGCCCGGTAGCCGAGGGTCTTGACCGCCTTGGTCATCTCGTCGTCCTCGGTGAGCGAGGCGAGGCTGTAGTAGCCGGTGCCGCCGCCGAGTTCGCCGGCGCGGCGGGCGGCGCGGACCTCGCGCAGCACGCGGGCGCGGAACATCGTGCCGGTGCCGGTGAGAACCTGGGCCCGGCCGCCGGTGCGTTCCAGTTCCCAGGCGTAGCGGTGGAACTCCATGCGCTGCAGCAGGCCGAGGAGGCCGCCGCCGTCCTCGCCGTAGAAGACCCCGCCGACCGCGCCGACCTTGCGGTTGAAGGTGGCGAGCGCGGTCTCGACGAACCAGGGGTTGAGGACGGTGTCGGCGTCCTGAACGAGGAGCAGGTCGCGGTCGTCCAGGTGCGGCAGCACCCAGGCGATGGCCTGGTTGAGGGCACCGGCCTTCTTGTGGGTGTTGCCCTGGGTGGGGAAGACCTGGGCGCCGTGGGCGGCGGCGACGCCCGCCGTGTCGTCGGTGCAGTTGTCGGCGACGACGACGATCAGGTCGGGACGCCGGGTCTGTTCCCAGAGTCCGTCGATCGCGTCGGAGATACGTTCCTGCTCGTTGTGGGCCGGGATCAGCACGGCGAGTCTGGGTCTGTCGCCGGGTCCCTCGGGGGCGGCGTGGGCACGGCGCGTGGCGTGACGGCGCACGGCTCGGTACCCCCTGTCGTGAAGGCCGTGGTGGATCCGGAATTCGTTATTCCGGACCCGTCAGTGATCCACAGTCTTCACGAAATCCGTACAACTCCGGTAGTTGAATGCTGTAACGGATTGCTCACGGTTGCCTGTGATGGCCCTGTGAGTGCCGCTGTGTCCGTTACGCGCCGTACCCACCGCCATGTGCAACTACCCTTCCAGGAACGCCACCAGTGCGTTCGCCAGCAGGAACGGGTCGTCGGCGCCGCACAGTTCGCGGGCGCTGTGCATGGAGAGGATGGCCACGCCGATGTCGACCGTCCGGATGCCGTGGCGGGCCGCGGTGATCGGGCCGATCGTGGTGCCGCAGGGCATGGAGTTGTTGGAGACGAAGTTCTGGAAGGGCACCCCGGCCTTCTCGCAGGCGGCGGCGAACACCGCACGGCCCGAACCGTCGGTCGCGTAGCGGTTGTTGACGTTGACCTTGAGGATCGGGCCGCCGTTGAGGCGGGGGTGGTGCGTCGGGTCGTGCCGCTCCGCGTAGTTGGGGTGGACGGCGTGACCGGTGTCGGAGGAGAGACAGACGGTCCCCGCGAAGGCTCTCGCCCGGTCCTCGTACGACCCGCCGCGCGCCAGCACCGAGCGCTCCAGCACACTGCCGAGCAGCGGCCCGTCCGCGCCGGTGTCCGACTGGGAGCCGGTCTCCTCGTGGTCGAAGGCGGCGAGGACGGGGATGTACGGCAGCTCCGCGCCGCCCGTCGCCAGGGCCGCCAGGGCCGCCGTACCGGCGTGCACGGACAGCAGGTTGTCCATCCGGGGGCCGGCCATCAGCTCCTGGTCGCGGCCCAGGTAGGCGGGCGGTTCGACGGCGTAGGTCATCAGGTCCCAGCCGGTCACCGAGCCGGCCGGCAGGCCCGACTCCTGCTCCAGGAAGGCGATCAGGTCGCCGTCGCGGACGTCGTCGCCGAGGCCCCAGATCGGCTGGAGGTGGCGCTGCTTGTCGAGCTTGAGGCCCTCGCTGCTGACCGAACGGTCCAGGTGGATGGCGAGCTGGGGCACCCGAAGCAGCGGGCGGTTCACGTCGACGAGGCGGGTGGAGCCGTCGCGCAGGCTGAGCCGGCCGGCCAGGCCCAGGTCCCGGTCGAGCCAGGAGTTCATGAGCGGTCCGCCGTAGATCTCCACGGCGACCTGGCGGAAGCCGTGCGCCCCGCTGTCCGGGCGGGGCTTCACCCGCAGGTTCGGGGAGTCGGTGTGGGCGCCGACGATCCGGAACGGCGTGTGGGGCGCGGCGCCCTCCGGGACGTACCAGGCGATGATCGCGCCGCCGCGCAGCACGTACCTGCCGCCGGACCCCGCGGCGGAAGCCGCTGATGTCTCCGTGTCCCAGGCGTCCGTCTCGTTGACCTGCCGGAAACCGGCCTTCTCCAGCCGTTCGCCGGCGTTCGCCACGGCGTGGTACGGCGTCGGGCCGGCCGCGAGGAAGGACATCAGGTCGTCGGTGTGGCCGCGATCGAAGCGGGAGGGTTCGCTCATGTACTTCACCTTAACGACGTACGGTGGCCCGCTCCCCGGAGAGGGAGCGGGCCACCGTGGCGGAACTCGGGTCGGTCAGAAAGCCGCCTCGTCCAGCTCCATCAGGTCGAGGTCGACGTCGGCCGCGATCTTGCGGGCCAGGGTGACGCCCGGCAGCACGTTGGCCGCGAAGAACTTCGCAGCCGCGATCTTGCCGGTGTAGAACGGCTTGTCCTTCGAAGAGGCCGTCTCCAGCTTCTCGGCGGCGATCGCGGCGCCCTTGAGCAGCAGGTAGCCGACGATCACGTCACCGGAGGCGAGCAGCAGGCGGCTGGTGTTCAGGCCCACCTTGTAGATGTTCTTGACGTCCTGCTCGGTGGCCGCGAGGTCGGTCAGCATCAGGCCGACGATCGCCTCCAGCTCGACGGCCGCCTTCGCGAGGTGCTCGCGGGCGCCCGCCAGCTCCTCGCCGCCGGTGCCGAGCGCCAGGAACTTCTTGATGTCCTCGGCGAGGGAGTTCAGCGCCGCGCCCTGGTTGCGGACGATCTTCCGGAAGAAGAAGTCCTGGCCCTGGATGGCGGTGGTGCCCTCGTAGAGGGTGTCGATCTTGGCGTCGCGGATGTACTGCTCGATCGGGTACTCCTGCAGGAAGCCGGAGCCGCCGAAGGTCTGCAGCGACTGGGCGAGCTGCTCGTAGCCCTTCTCGGAGCCGTAGCCCTTGACGATCGGCAGGAGCAGGTCGTTCAGCGCGTGCTCGGCCTTCGGGTCCTCGCCGTTCGCCTCCTTGACGGCGATGGCGTCCTGGACCGAGGCGGTGTAGAGGACGAGGGCGCGCATGCCCTCGGCGTACGCCTTCTGCGTGATCAGCGAGCGGCGGACGTCGGGGTGGTGGGTGATGGTGACCTTGGGCGCGGACTTGTCCAGGAAGTTCGCGAGGTCCGGACCCTGGACGCGCTCCTTGGCGTACTCCAGGGCGTTCAGGTAACCCGTGGACAGCGTCGAGATGGCCTTCGTGCCGACCATCATCCGGGCGAACTCGATGATCCGGAACATCTGGCGGATGCCCTCGTGCTTGTCACCGATCAGCCAGCCCTTGGCCGGGTGGCGGTCGCCGAAGGTCATCTCGCAGGTGTTGGAGGCCTTCAGGCCCATCTTGTGCTCGACGTTCGTCGCGTAGACGCCGTTGCGCTCGCCCAGCTCGCCGGTCTCGAAGTCGAACAGGTACTTCGGGACGAGGAAGAGGGAGAGCCCCTTCGTACCCGGTCCTGCACCCTCGGGGCGGGCCAGCACGTAGTGGAGGATGTTCTCCTCCATGTCGTGCTCACCGGAGGTGATGAAGCGCTTCACGCCCTCGATGTGCCAGGAGCCGTCCTCCTGCTGGACCGCCTTGGTACGGCCGGCGCCGACGTCCGAACCCGCGTCGGGCTCGGTGAGCACCATGGTCGAACCCCAGGTCCGGTCCACGGCGAGCTGCGCCCACTTCTTCTGCTCCTCGGTGCCCTCGTCGAAGAGGATGCGGGCGAACGCCGGGCCGGAGG
This sequence comes from Streptomyces sp. NPDC058457, assembly GCF_042720695.1. Taxonomy (NCBI): domain Bacteria; kingdom Bacillati; phylum Actinomycetota; class Actinomycetes; order Kitasatosporales; family Streptomycetaceae; genus Streptomyces; species Streptomyces sp. NPDC058457. The sequence continues at coordinate 169,644 of NZ_JBHXLU010000010.1, forward strand.
AGTACATCCACACAGCCGGGTTGGCGCCGAGGACCAGCTCCGCGTACGACCAGATCAGCGACGGCGGGGCGGTGGTGCCGCCGATCTCCTCGGGCAGGCCCAGGCGCCAGTACTCGGAGTCCATGAAGGCCTTGTAGCTCTTCTTGAAGGACGCCGGGACCGGGGCGGTGTTGGTCTCCGGGTCGAAGACCGGGGGGTTGCGGTCGGCGTCGGCGAAGGACTCCGCCAGCTCGTTCTCGGCGAGCCGGGTCAGCTCCTCCAGGACGGTCTTCGCGGTGTCGGTGTCCATCTCGGCGAACGGGCCGGTGCCGTACAGCTTGTCGCGCCCGAGCACTTCGAACAGGTTGAATTCGATGTCGCGGAGGTTGGACTTGTAGTGCCCCATGGTGACGGCTCCGTATCCGGATCGGCGAGGCACTGGATCCTCGCGCAAGCTTTCACATACCAACGAGTAGACACGATGATGCTACCCGTCGGTAATAAGACGCAACCCCCACCGGGTGAAGTGTGAGAAGGGTCTACCTTCCCGCAGACACCGCGTGTCTCGGTAGGCTTGCGCGCATGTATGGATACGGCCAGCCCATGGACGGTGGGGCCGCTCAGCAGCAGTACGCCTCGTCGCAGCAGCAGATGGCCGGCGGGCTCGGCGGGTACGGCCAGCAGTCGCCGCTCTACCCCGAGCCGTCCCCGCCCTCGCTCGCGGACGCGGTACGCGCCTTCACCACGGGCCAGGTGACCGCCGAGGACTTCCAGCAGGTCTTCGCCACGTCCAAGGTGTACTGCCCGCGCGGCGACAATCCCGGGTTCCTGGCCCTGCACAACACCCAGCAGCCGGTGATCCCCATGTTCACCTCGCTGAAGGAGTTGCGCCGGTACGCGGGCAAGGAGTCCAAGTACTTCGTGATCACCGGCGCGGAGGTCATCGACCTCCTCCCGACCGGCTACGGCTTCGTCCTGGACATGGAGGGCGAGCACCGCATGGTGTTCGACGCCAAGGCGGTCGAGCAGATGGTGGAATTCGCGATGCGCCGGATGTACGGCTAGGCACCACCCCCGGGACTCGGCCCTCCGGGCATCTCCCTCCGAAAACTCACCCCCTCTTTGTCACAGCCATGCCATAGGCTGCTTCAGGCAGCCGCGCCCCGCGCGCAACCGCTCTTCCGCGGTCGTGTCCGGGTGCCGCGCGGCGCTCTCGTCAACCCGGCGCATCCGGGTTCTCACTGGGGGTTTCATCACTGTGCGCATGCGCAGCACTTCGGTCGCGACGGCGCTCGCGGTCGTCTTCAGCTCGGCGGCGCTGAGCGTCGTGGCGGCGGGGACCGCCTCGGCGGCCGCCACCACCGTCACCGACATCGGCGGTTTCGTCGTGGACGGCGCCATCCAGCGGGTGTTCGTCGGCGACGCGGCGAACGGCCGGATCGTCGCCTCCGACTACAGCGGCACCCTCGTCGACTCCGACTCCGGTCTCGGCAGCGTCAGCGACCTGGCCCTGTCGGACGACGGCAGCACCCTGTACGCGGCCCTGCCCAACACCCACCAGATCCTCGCCCTCGACGCGGCCACCCTGGACGTCAAGGCCTCGTACGACATCCCGACCGGCACCGGCCCCCGCCACCTGGCCTTCGCCGGCGGCAAGGCGTGGTTCTCGTACGGCGACCAGTGGGACGGCGACATCGGCTCCATCGACCCGACGGTGGATCCGGCGGGCGGGACCGACCCGGTCGCGATGACGCAGTTCCCCACCGAGGGCACCTCGATCGGCATCTGGGGCCAGGGGCTGCTGGACACCGACCCGACCCGGCCGGGCCTGCTGGCCGTCGGGGAGACCGGCATCTCCACCGACTCCATGGCCGTCCTCGACGTCTCGGACGGGACCGCTGAGGTCACCGCCTGGTACCAGGGCGACTACACCCTGAACGACGGCATCTCGGACATCGACCTGGTGCCCGGCGCCGACCAGGTGCTGGTCAACGGCACCGACCGGGACGCGTGGGCGGACGGCAAGTTCAGCAGGGCCGGCTCCTACCCCGGCGCGTGGGGTGCCGACGTCGCGCCGAACGGGCTGGTCGCCCAGTTCAACGCCGGCAAGGTCGCGGTCTACAAGCCCAACACCATCACGCCGCTGCGCACCTACAGCCTCGGCACCTCGACCGACTACGCCACCGGCAACCTGCGTTGGGCGCCGGACTCCTCGCGGATCTTCGCGCTGGCGCCGAACGGCGGCTCCTACACGCTCACGGTCCTGGGCCAGCCGACGCTCAACGTGCCGACGCTCACGGTCAACGCCCCGAGCTCGGCGCCCCGCGCCAAGAAGCTCACCGTCACCGGCAAGCTCTCGGCGACGGTCCCGCTGCCCGCCGGTGCCAAGCTCTCCGTGACCCGCACCGACGTCGAGAGCCCCAACGGCAAGACGCTCGCCGCCGTCACCGTCGCGGCGGACGGCACGTACTCCTTCACCGACACCCCGCCGGCCGGCGGCACGGTCACGTACAAGGTGACCTACGCGGGCGACGCCGACCACGCCGCGGCCACCGCCTCCGACAAGGTCACGGTCTCCCGTGCGGCCACGAGCCTGAGCCTGAACAACAACGGCAAGCTGTACAACTACAGCGCCGACGTCAAGTTCACCGCGCACCTGGGCACGACGTACAAGAACCGCTCGGTCAAGATCTACGCCGACCCCTTCGGCGGCGACAAGCCGAAGAAGCTGATCAAGACCGGCAAGGTGGACTCCCACGGGAACATCGCCGCCTGGGTCGACATGACCCGCGACACGGCCGTCTCCGCGGTCTTCGACGGCGACGCCCGCTACGCGCCGAAGACCGTCAAGGTCACGGCGTACGCGCGGGTCAAGATCTCCATGGCCGTCTCCAAGCACTACAAGACGGCGAAGATCGGTTCGACGTCGTACTACTGGTTCCACAAGAACACCGACCCGGTTCTGACCACCACCATGACCTACTACCCGGGCCGTGAGCAGCGCCTGGACGTGCAGGTCTACTACCAGGGGACCTGGTACGCGACGGACTCCGAGTACTTCCCGGTCGCCTCGAACGGCAAGTCGGGCGTGCGCCTCGGAGCGCCGGGCGAGTCCGGGATCCGGGCGCGGGTGCGGTCCGTGTACGTCAACGGCTCGTCCGGCGACAGCGTGAACTCCACGACGTACGGCGGGTGGAAGTACCTCTACTTCAGCAACTGATCCACAACTGATCCACCGATCGGGGGATGGCCGGGCCCGGAGGGAATGTCCTCCGGGCCTTCGCCGTTAGGGGTGGCAGAAAGTTCAACGCTCAACTAAAGTGGGCGCACAAGGAGGAGCCAACATGCCTGCAGTGACCGTCGAGAATCCGTTGACCCTGCCCCGGGTGGCCGCACCGGCCGACGCCGTGGCCCGTCCCGTGCTCGCCGTCACGACCGCGCCGAGCGGTTTCGAGGGCGAGGGTTTCCCGGTGCGCCGGGCGTTCGCGGGGATCAACTACCGCCACCTCGACCCGTTCATCATGATGGACCAGATGGGTGAGGTGGAGTACGCGCCGGGCGAGCCCAAGGGCACCCCCTGGCACCCGCACCGTGGCTTCGAGACCGTCACCTACATCATCGACGGCATCTTCGACCACCAGGACAGCCAGGGCGGCGGCGGCACCATCACCAACGGCGACACCCAGTGGATGACGGCCGGCTCCGGTCTCCTCCACATCGAGGCCCCGCCGGAGTCCCTCGTCGTGTCCGGCGGTCTCTTCCACGGCCTCCAGCTGTGGGTGAACCTCCCGGCCAAGGACAAGATGATGGCGCCGAGGTATCAGGACATCCGTGGCGGCCAGGTGCAGCTGCTGACGACCCCCGACGGTGGTGCGCTGCTGCGCGTCATCGCGGGCGAGCTGGACGGCCAAGCCGGCCCCGGCATCACGCACACCCCGATCACCATGATCCACGCGACGGTCGCCCCGGGCGCCGAGGTCACGCTGCCCTGGCGCGAGGACTTCAACGGCCTCGCCTACGTGCTGGCCGGCAAGGGCTCGGTGGGCGCCGAACGCCGCCCGATCCACATGGGCCAGACCGCTGTCTTCGGCGCGGGTTCGTCCCTCACCGTCCGCGCGGACGAGAAGCAGGACTCGCACACGCCGGACCTCGAGGTCGTGCTGCTCGGCGGAGAGCCGATCCGTGAGCCGATGGCCCACTACGGCCCGTTCGTCATGAACACCAAGGACGAGCTCATGCAGGCCTTCGAGGACTTCCAGAAGGGCCGCCTGGGCACGATCCCGGCAGTACACGGCATGACGGAAACCGGCCCGCAGGCATAAGCAACGGACCCACCCGGGAGGCCTGACGCAACCAAGCGCCAGGCCTCCCGGCCTTCGCCCCACCCCTACCCCCCACCAATCCGCCTCCCCACCCGAGTCGCCTTCCGCCCTGCGACCTCGTTTCTCCACCGCCCGAGTGGCCTCCCGGCCTGCGACCTCGTTTCTTCGTCGCCCGAGTGGCCTCCCGGCCTGCGACCTCGTTTCTTCGTCGCAAGAGTCGCCTTCCTCTCTTCGGCCTCGCTTCTTCGTTGGCCGAGTCGGGTGGTGGGTGGGCATGGGATTTGGGGGTCCAGGGGGCGGAGCCCCCTGGTACGGCCGGTGGGGGGCGTTCACTCGGTGGGGGGTGTACGGCGGGGCATCTGTCGGCCTCGCATGGTCCGCTGGACCCGTGCAGCTGTTGCCCGAGCCCGTGCGCCGTTTCGCCGCGTGGTGTGCGGTGCTGCTGCTGGCCGCCGGGGTGGGGTACGTCGGTGTCCGGCTCTGCTCGGAGTTCCGCACCGCGGTGACCCCGGTCCTCCTCGCCCTGCTCGGTACCGCGCTGCTCGGCCCGCTGTACCGGCGGCTCGTCCAGGTCGGCGTGCACCGCTCCCTCGCCGCCGGACTCACCTGCGTCGCCGTCGCCGCCGTCGTCGGCGGTGCCGTCTACATCGTCGTCGCCGCGCTCGTCGACACCGGCGACGAGATCATCTCCTCGCTCAAGGACGCGGCGAAGTCGCTGGCCCGGCACTTCGGGGCCGCCGGGGCCTCCCTCGGCGACCTGGCAGGCAACGCGAAGGAACTGCTCGCCAAGTTCGGCGGGACCGCCGCCTCCAACGTCATCAGCGGGGTGAGCGTGGTGGGAGAGGGCCTCGCCATGGCCGTCCTCGCGCTGCTGCTCGTCTTCTTCTTCCTGCGCGACTCGGACCGGGTCGTCGGCACCATCCGGGCCGTCGCGCCCGGCTCCAGCGCCGACATGGTCGAGGCCATGGCCCGCCGTGCCTTCGAGGGCATCGAGGGGTTCATGCGCGGCACCACCGTCATCGCGTTCATCGACGCCGTCTGCATCACCGTAGGCCTGCTGGTCCTCCGCGTACCGGGGGCCGTCGGACTCGGCGCGCTCGTCCTGGTCGGCGCCTACATCCCCTACCTCGGCGCCTTCATCTCCGGTGCCGTCGCCGTCCTGGTCGCACTCGCCGACCGCGGCTTCGTCATCGCGCTGTGGGCGCTGGGCGTCGTGCTCGCCGTGCAGGTGCTGGAGGGGCACGTACTCCAGCCCATGATCCAGAGCCGCACCATGCAGATGCACCCGGCCGTGGTGATGCTGGCCATCACGGGCGGCGCCTCCGTCGCCGGGATCCTGGGCATGCTGCTGGCCGTACCGCTCACCGCGGCCGCCTTCGGGGTCGTACACGAGCTGCGCGCCCGCTACGACACCGGCGAGGCGCCACCGGCCGACGCCACCGGCTAGGACTTGTCGGCCTCGTACAGCTCGAACCAGATGCTCTTGCCCTGCCCGCGCGGATCGACGCCCCAGGCGTCCGCCAGGACCTCGATCAGGACCAGGCCGCGGCCGGAGGACGCCAGTTCGCCGGGGCGGCGCTTGTGCGGGAGGTCGTCGCCGGCGTCCGTGACCTCCACCCGCAGGCGGCGTTCGGGGACCTGGCCGGAGACCTCGGCGACCAGCAGCGCGTCCGCGTCGGTGTGGACGAGGACGTTCGTGAGCATCTCGGAGACCAGCAGGACCGCCGAGTCGACCTGGTCGGGCGGCCCCCAGTCGTGCAGCAGCTCGCGCAGGTGCTGGCGGGCCTCGGAGATCCGCTCGGGTTCGTCCTGGGCCACCGACATCAGGGTGCGGCGGATCCGTGGCCGTACGGCCGGCGGCTCGTCGCTGCGGCCGCCGGCCGGCCGGGACAGCAGCAGCACCGCTATGTCGTCCTCGCGGCGGTCGGCCAGCGGCCCGGTGGTGTGGTGGGAGGAGGGGCCGTGTACGGCCTGGACGAGGCCGTCGGCCAGTTTCTCCAGGTCGCCGTCGCCGTGCTCCTCCATGATCGCCCGGATCCGCTGCCAGCCGCTCTCGATGTCGTGGCCGCCGGTCTCGATCAGACCGTCGGTGCAGATCATCATGGTCTCGCCGGGTTCGAGGGCGAACCGCGTCGTCGGATAGTCGGCGTCCGGGTCGATGCCGAGCGGCAGCCCGCCCGCCGTCGGCCGCCGCAGCACCGTGCCGTCGGCCATGCGGATCGTCGGGTCCAGATGTCCCGCCCGGGCGATCTCCAGCACCCCGGTCGCCGGATCCGCCTCGACGTACAGGCAGGTCGCGAAGCGCAGGTCGGCGTCGTCCTCGTCGTAGGTGATCCCGTGCAGGAAACGGGAGGCCCGGGAGAGCACCGCGTCGGGACGGTGGCCCTCGGAGGCGTAGGCGCGCAGCGCGATCCGCAGCTGGCCCATCAGGCCCGCGGCCCGTACGTCATGGCCCTGGACGTCGCCGATGACCAGGGCGTGCCGGCCGGACGGCAGCGGGATCATGTCGTACCAGTCGCCGCCCACCTGGAGCCCGCCGCCGGTCGGTATGTAGCGGGCGGCCGTGTCCATGCCGGGTATCTCGGGGCCCAGCGTCGGCAGCATGGAGCGCTGGAGGCCGTCCGTCAGCTCCCGCTCCGAGTCGGCGATCCCGGCCCGGGACAGGGCCTGCGCCAGCATCCGGGCCACCGTGGTGAGCACGGACCGCTCGTCCGGGGTGAACGACACCGGGTAGGTGAAGCCCGCCATCCAGGCGCCCATGGTCCGGCCGGCCACCGTCAGCGGCAGGAAGGCCCAGGACTGCCGGCCGAAGCGCTCGGCCAGCGGCCAGGTCACCGGGTAGCGGGACTTGTACTGGTCGGCGGAGGAGAGGTAGACGGCCCGGCCGGTCCGCGCCACCTCGGCCGCCGGGTAGTCGGTATCCAGCGGCATGCTGCTGAAGGGGCTGTCCTCGTCGATCTGCTGGCCGTGGTGGCCGATCATCATCAGCCGGTCGCCCTTGACCCCGAAGACGACCAGCCCGTCCGGGGAGAACCCCGGCATCGACAGGCCCGCGGCGACCCGCAGCACCTCCTCCGTGGACCGCGCCTCGGCCAGCGCCCGGCCCGCGTCCAGCAGGAACGCCTCCCGGGAGCGCCGCCAGTCACCGGTGACCGGATGCTGGACCGCGCTGCCGGGGGTCGGCTCCGTGACCTCCTGGAGGGTGCCGGTCACCCGGTACACGCGCTCCGCGGAGTCGTACACCGGCCGGAAACGGCTGCGCACGGTACGGATCAGCAGGCCGCGCTCGTCCATGACCCGCAGCCGTACCTCCGCGAGGGTGCCCTCGACCGCGGCCAGCCGGGTGATGCTGGTGTTCTCGTTCCAGTCCACGGGATGGAAACGGGACCGGACCAGGGCCTCCGAGAGGATGGACGGTTCGGCAGGCAGCCCGATCAGCCGGGCCGCCTCCGCGTCCGCGGTGACCAGCCCGGTGGCGGTGTCCCAGTGCCACAGCCCGGTCGCGAGGGCGGCGAGGACGTCCTCCACGGCGGGCAGGGGCTCGCCAGTTCGCATTGCCCTACTTTAGGAAGATGAGATCGCAGAGTGCCACTGTTTCAGGGCCGCATTAATGGTGGGGAGCCGATCTTTGGGTGCCCGGTACCCTTGATGGGTCCGGGCCCCGTGGCCCGTCCCGGTCGAGGAGAGCACCTCGGCAGAACCCGAAGAAGAGGAACACCCGACGATGCATCGGTACAGGTCCCACACCTGCGGCCAGCTCCGCGCCTCTGACGTCGGCACCGACGTCCGGCTGAGCGGCTGGCTGCACAATCGGCGCGACCTGGGCGGCATCCTCTTCATCGATCTGCGCGACCACTACGGCATCACGCAGCTCGTCGCCCGCCCCGGCACCCCGGCGTACGAGGCCCTGGACAAGCTCTCCAAGGAGTCCACGGTCCGCGTCGACGGCCGCGTTGTTTCACGTGGAACCGAGAACATCAACTCCGACCTGCCCACCGGCGAGGTCGAGGTCGAGGTCGTCGAGGTCGAGCTGCTCGGCGCGGCCGCCCCGCTGCCGTTCACGATCAACACCGAGGACGGGGTCAACGAGGAGCGGCGCCTGGAGTACCGCTTCCTGGACCTGCGCCGCGAGCGCATGCACCGCAACATCATGCTGCGTACGGCGGTCATCTCGGCCATCCGTCACAAGATGGTCGCGCTCGGCTTCAACGAGATGGCGACGCCGATCCTCACCGCCACCTCCCCCGAGGGCGCGCGTGACTTCGTCGTCCCCTCCCGCCTGAACCCGGGCAAGTTCTACGCCCTGCCGCAGGCCCCGCAGCAGTTCAAGCAGCTGCTGATGATCTCCGGCTTCGACCGCTACTTCCAGATCGCGCCCTGCTTCCGCGACGAGGACGCCCGCGCCGACCGCTCGCCCGGCGAGTTCTACCAGCTCGACGTCGAGATGAGCTTCGTGGAGCAGGAGGACGTCTTCCGCCCCATCGAGCAGCTGATGACCGAGCTCTTCGAGGAGTTCGGCAACGGCCGTCACGTGACGTCCCCCTTCCCGCGGATCCCGTTCCGCGAGGCGATGCTGAAGTACGGCTCCGACAAGCCGGACCTCCGGGCCCAGCTGGAGCTCGTCGACATCACCGACATCTTCGAGGGCTCGGAGTTCAAGGCCTTCGCCGGCAAGCACGTGCGCGCCCTGCCGGTGCCGGACGTTTCCGCGCAGCCCCGCAAGTTCTTCGACCAGCTCGGCGACTACGCGGTCTCGCAGGGCGCCAAGGGCCTGGCCTGGGTCCGCGTAGCCGAGGACGGCTCGCTGTCCGGCCCGATCGCCAAGTTCCTCACCGAGGAGAACGTCGCCGAGCTCACCAAGCGGCTCCAGCTGGCCGCCGGGCACGCCGTGTTCTTCGGCGCGGGTGAGTTCGACGAGGTCTCCAAGATCATGGGCGCGGTGCGGGTCGAGGCCGCCAAGCGTGCCGGGCACTTCGAGGAGGACGTCTTCCGGTTCTGCTGGATCGTCGACTTCCCGATGTTCGAGAAGGACGAGGACACCGGGAAGATCGACTTCTCGCACAACCCGTTCTCGATGCCCCAGGGCGGCATGGAGGCCCTGGAGACCCAGGACCCGCTGGACATCCTCGCCTGGCAGTACGACATCGTCTGCAACGGCACCGAGCTGTCCTCCGGTGCCATCCGGAACCACGAGCCCGACATCATGCTCAAGGCCTTCGGCATCGCGGGCTACGACGAGGAGACCGTCGAGCGCGAGTTCGCCGGCATGCTCCGCGCGTTCCGCTTCGGCGCCCCGCCGCACGGCGGCATCGCCCCCGGCGTCGACCGCATCGTGATGCTCCTCGCCGACGAGCCGAACATCCGCGAGACCATCGCCTTCCCGCTCAACGGCAACGCCCAGGACCTGATGATGGGCGCACCGACCGAGCTGGAGGAGACCCGCCTGCGCGAGCTGAACATCTCCATCCGGAAGCCGCAGCCGAAGTAAGGCACACAGGCACGCAGAAACAGCACAGCTGAAGGAAAGGCTCGAAACCGGCGTCGGTTTCGAGCCTTTCGCTTGCGCACCGCGCATTCACAGCTCGCTCCGATGTTCCCACAGGCTCCGCCTTGTCTACGGTCCCTGACCATGACAGACACCCACACCCCCACAGATGCTCAATCCCCTGAAGAGAGAAGGAAGTTGGCCCGTCGTACGGTCCTGGCGGCGGGCAGCGTGGCCGTGACCGCGGTAGGCGTCGGCAGCGCCTTCGCGGCGACCGACGGCACCAACGCCACGGCGACCGGCGCCAGAACCGAGGCCTCGCCCTCGGCCTCGGAGGGCGCCTGCTACACGCTCACCTCCGAACTGGTCGAGGGCCCCTACTACATCGACGCCGACAAGCTCCGCCAGGACGTCACCGAGGACCAGGCGGGCATCCCCCTGCACCTCACCCTCAAGGTGATCGACGCGGAGACCTGCAAGCCGCTCCGGAACGCGGCCGTGGACATCTGGCACTGCAACGCGTCGGGCGTCTACTCGGGATACGAGGAGTCGGGCAGCGGCGGCGGTGGCGGCGGCACCCCGCCGACCGGCACGCCCACCGACGCGCCGACCGGCACCCCCAGCGGACCCCCGCCCGGCGGTGGCGGCGGCCACCAGGAGCCGACCGACGACACCCGCTACCTGCGCGGCACCTGGCACACGGACCGGCACGGCCACGTCACCTTCAAGACCGTCTTCCCCGGCTGGTACCAGGGCCGGTGCGTCCACATCCACGTCAAGGTGCACGTGGACGGCGAGTGGACGGACGCCGGGTACGAGGGCGGCCACACCTGCCACACGGGCCAGCTGTTCTTCGACGAGAAGTCGGTCCTGCTGTCGGCCGAGGTGGAGCCGTACGCGAGCAACACCACCACCCGCACCACCCTCGACGGTGACAGCATCTACCCGGACAACGGGCACGAGGGCGGCCTGCTCTACCTGAAGTACGACCGCCACCACATCGCCCGCGGCGTCCGCGCCCATCTGACCCTGGGCGTCGAACCGGACGAGACGAGCAACGGCTGACGCCGACAGCCGTGAGGCCGGCGCCCGGGATCCAGGGAGAAGGGCCCCGGGCGCCTTCGGCGTGTTCGGAGTGCTCAGATCACCGAGAGCAGTCCGTTGCCGCCCAGCAGGGTGTCGGCCGGCTGTGTGAGGCCGACCCCGTGCGCGGTGATGACGCGGCTGCCGGAGGCCGTCGGCCGTGCGGAGCCGCCGGGGAAGACCCAGACGGCGCCGGTGGCGGCGTTCTCGTAGGCCGCACTGACGAACAGCTCCGGCCTGCCGTCGTTGTCGACGTCCCCGACCGAGACCGTCGTACCGAAGAAGTCGTCGGTCTCGGAGGCACCGGGGACGCCCGCCGTGTCCTGGGAGAAGGAGTACGAGCCGGTGCCGAGGGCGCCGCTGCGGCGGCCGGGGACCACGGTCACCTGACCCGCCCCGCTCTTGGCCAGGTTCTCGAACGGTGATCCGATCACGATGTCCGCGAGGCCGTCCCGGTTGAGGTCGGCCACCGCCAGGGACCCGCCGAAGTTGTCGCCCTTCTCGCTCGCGCCGGGAACACCGGCGGTGTTCTGCGTGATCTGCACGGGCGTCGTGGCCGTCGTGATGCCCGTGGCGGAGCCGTACCAGACGAGGACGCGGCCGCCCGTCGCGCCGTCCACGCCCGCCTTCTCCGGCTCGTCCGGATCACCGGCCACGAGGTCGGCGTATCCGTCGCCGTTGACGTCGCCGGAGGCCACGATCAGGCCGTTGCCCTTGAGCGCATCGCCGTAGGCGGGGTTCGTGTAGACCTCGCCGCCGCTCAGGTCGCTCAGCCGGTCCGTGGCCGAGGCCGGGTCGGGCACGCCGTCGCCGTCGAAATCGCCGAGCGCGACGGACATGGGGGACGCCGTGTCGGCGTTGTACACGACGGACCCGAAGGCGCCGCTCCGGGTGAACGGCCCGCTGAAGTACACGGATGCGTCCGACCCGGCGACCGCGACCCGCGTCTTCGCCCCGGCTCCGAGGCCGAGCGCGGCGATGTCCCTGCCGTAGTGCCACGGGGAGGACGACGGCGACGGCAGATCCGTTGCGCTCGTCAGCCCGCTCCTGCTGCCCCAGAGCACCGTCACCGCACCGGATTCGGTGCCCTTCGAGGTGTCCTCGTACGGTGATCCGACCACCAGGTCGGCGTAGCCGTCCCGGTTCAGGTCGGCCGTGGCGGTCGCGGCGCCGAAGGCGTCACCGGCCTCGCTGACGCCCGGCACACCGGCGGTGTTCTGGGTGATGGTCTTACGGCGGCTGGTCGACAGCCCCGAGGCGGAGCCGTACAGCACGACGACCGCGCCCGCGCCCTCCTTGCCGGACACGTTCGCGCCCGGCGCGGGCAGGACCGCGTCACGGTAGCCGTCGCCGTTGAAGTCGCCGGGCACGGCGCCGTGTACGGCGGTGGCCGGGACGGCCGGCAGCAGGACGCCGCCGACCAGAGACGCGGCCACGAACGCGGCCGCACCCCATCTGTGCATGAGTTACCCCCCTGGATTCTTCAACTGTCAGGTGTCGTACCGGCCGTCCCAGGGCTCGCTGAAGCCCAGGTGGTCCGGGTAGAGCTCGGCCCATCCCCCGTCGTCGTCCTCCTTCGCCACCAGCCCGAAGAACACGCCGTCGACGGTGAGCTGGAACGGGCGTATCGCGATGTCCGTGTACGTCCGCCGGGGCAGGCTGCGCAGCATGCCCGCCAGGTGCGCGCGGGCCCGCGCCAGCACCGACCCGGCGCCGTCCGGATCGAGCTGCTGCTCGGCCCAGCTGCCCGCGCACCAGATCTGCGAGTCGCGGTAGTGCCCCTCGGCGTCGAAGAGATGCAGCACCGAGTAGAGCCGCTTCTGCTCCTCCCAGCCCTCGTCGAGCCGGAACCCCTCGGGGAACGCGTAGGTGACCGACGCCAGGAACTGTCCGCCGGTGTAGTGACCGATGGCCTCGGTACGGCCGTGGGGCTCGTAGGCGATCGGGATGAGCTCAGGTGCCATGGCGAAACCATACGGATGTGTTGTGGACATGAGGTATTCGGGGGCGGGCCGGTACACCCCCCACCGGGCTGTCCGGCCGGGGAACGGCTGCCTGGGTCAACTTTCGCCGCCCGCCCCCGGGATGGGCACCATCCCGCAGAAACATTTACGGCAACCTTTTCGATCTCCACAACCACAGAGAGGTGAAGCCCGCTCCAGCGGGCGGTTTCCCGTACTTCGGAAATACCTAAGGACTCCTCCGTGGCCTCCTCCTCTCACCGTCGGTCTCTCCGTAAGCGCCGTGCCCTCGTCGTCTCCGCCGCCGTCGTGGCCGCCGGGGTCGGTGCCGGTGCGCTCGTGCTGAGCGCGAACGCCACGTCGGCCGTCGACCTGTACCACCAGACGCTCGCCGCCAAGGACGGCTGGGCGTCGTCCGGTTCCGGTACCACCGGTGGTGCGAAGGCCGACGCCGCGCACACCTTCACCGTCGCCACCCGCGCCCAGCTGGTGAAGGCGCTGGGCTCGGCGAGCGACACCACCCCACGCATCATCAAGGTCAAGGGCACCATCGACGCCAACACCGACGGCAGTGGCAAGAAGCTGACCTGCGCGGACTACGCGGCCGGCACGGGGTACTCGCTGAGCGCCTACCTGAAGGCGTTCGACCCGTCGACGTACGGCCGCTCCAAGCTGCCCTCCGGCACCCAGGAGACCGCGCGGGCCGCCGCGCAGAAGAAGCAGGCCGCGAACATCGTCTTCAAGGTGCCGGCCAACACCACGATCGTCGGCGTCCCCGGCACCAAGGCCGGCATCACCGGCGGGATGCTCCAGATCCAGAAGGTCGACAACGTCGTCGTCCGCAACCTGACGTTCTCCGACACCGAGGACTGCTTCCCGCAGTGGGACCCGACCGACGGCGACGACGGCAACTGGAACTCCGAGTACGACGCGGTGACGCTGCGCGGCGCCACGCACGTCTGGGCCGACCACAACACGTTCACCGACGCCGGGCACTTCGACAGCACCAACCCGAAGTACTACGGCCGTGAGCACCAGGTCCACGACGGCGAACTCGACATCACCAAGAGCTCGGACCTGGTGACCGTCGAGCACAACCAGTTCACCAGCCACGACAAGACGATGCTGATCGGCAGCAGCGACAGCGAGCCGGGCGGCAAGCTGCGCGTCACCCTCCACCACAACATCTGGAAGGGCATCGTCCAGCGCGCCCCGCTCACCCGCGTCGGACAGGTGCACCTCTACAACAACGTCTACGACGTCACGCCCCTCAACGGCTACGCGCTGCAGTACAGCATCAACTCCCGCGCCAAGGCCCAGGTCGTGGCCCAGAACAACTACTGGACCGTGCCGAGCTCCCTCAAGGTCTCCAAGCTCCTCAGCGGCGACGGCACCGGCTCGATCGCGGGCAGCGGCAACCTCGTCAACGGCACGACGACCGACCTCGTCGCCGCCTACAACAGCGCGAACTCCAAGAAGATCAAGACGACGGTCAACTGGACGCCGACCCTGACGGCGGGCCTGGAGAGCAGCGCGAAGAACCTGCCGGCGGAGCTGGCGAAGACGGCGGGGGCGGGTGTGCTGACCGCGAGCTGAGGGGTTTTCCGCGTCGGCTGTCACACAGTCGGGGGCGCACGCGTCAGAGAGGTGTCCGGCACTCGAACGGTCCTGATCGGAGCCTCTCATGCGTATCGCCCACGACGTCGTCACCGTGCTCGCGGCCCTGCTGGCCGGGTTCTCCGCAACCGTGCTGCTGATGCGGGCCGACTGGATCGTCAAGGCGCTGACCGACTACCGGGTGCCGCCGGCCTGGTGGACCCCGCTCGGGCTGGCCAAGGCCGCCGGTGCGGTCGGCCTGGTGGCCGGGCTGTTCGTGCCGGTGGTCGGGGTGCTGGCGGCGGTGGGCCTGCTGCTCTACTTCACCGGGGCCGCGATCACGGTGGCCCGGGCGAAGTGGTACTCGCACATTCCGTTCCCGCTGGTCTACGCCGCGCCGGTGGCCGGGGCGCTGGTGCTGGGCCTGGTGAGCTGACGGCCGGGGGAGCTCAGCTCTGAGGGGCTCAGCTCTGAGGGGCTCAGCTCTGGGGGGTGCTGGGCTTCGTGCGGCGGACGCGGCGGCGCAGGGCCGGGCCCAGGCGGACCATGAGGCGCTTGTCGATGCCGGTGACCTGGCGTTCCACCGCGGACAGCCGCTTGGTGGCGGCGGTCAGTTCCTTGCGGAGGGCGTCGAGCCGGCGGTCCGTCTCGGTCGCGCGCTTCTCGGCGGTGGTCAGCCGGTCGCGCAGCTCCCTGTTCTCCCTGGCGTGCCGGGCCGTCCTGGCGTCGGCCGCGGTGATCCGCTCGCGGAGCCGGCTGATCCGGTACCGCAGCTGGCCGTCGTCGCCGCCGTCCCAGACCGGCATCGACGCGGGCAGGTCGAGGGCGGCCAGCCGGGCGTCGAAGGCGGCACCGCCGTCGCCGTGGGTGTAGGTGTTCGGGAGGTCGTTGCGGTCGAGGAAGGCGATCATGCGCTCGAAGCGCTCGCCGTGTCCCTTGACCATGGCGGAGAAGTCGGCGTCCTGGTAGAGGTCACGCGGATCGGTGGCGGCGTCCAGCTCGGTGAGCGAGCGGTGCGGGATGTCGAAGTAGCGGCAGAGTTCGAGGGTGCGCGAGTCGTGGGTGAGGACGACGCTCGGGGTGCCGGCCAGCAGGGCGGCGACATTGCCGTGGATACGGGTGCCGTAGGCGAAGTCGAAGCCGCGCAGCTCGTCGATCCAGGTGGCCGGGTCCAGCGGCATGCGGACCTTGTTCTCCTGGAGCAGGGCGTGGCTCAGCTGGAGCGGGAAGGGGTCCGTGTGCCCGGACTCCGGCGAGGTGTCGCCCCACATCAGCAGTTCCGCGTCGGCGGTGTTCTGCGCGTAGTAGGTGAGGTGGGCATAGCGCTCCCAGGCGTGCCGGGCGATGCCCGCTATGTCGCCGACGGGTATCGCGTCCGGGGACAGGTTGAGGGCGATGCGCGAGTCGGCGCTCAGCTCCGTGGCCCGGATCTCCGGGAAGGTGTCGCCGTAGAGGAACATCGACGGGCAGCCGATGATGTCGACGTCGTGGAAGCCGAGGCTCTTGAGGTAGTTCGAGGTCAGCTCGCCGCGTACGCCGATGGAGGCGGAGCGGTCCAGGACCGCGCGGGCGAAGCGGCCGACCGAGTCCGCCATGGGGTCCAGCCACGCGGTGTCGTAGTCCGCGGGGGCCTGGGCGCCGACGCCGAACACCACGACCGGGATGGTGAGCTGCTCGATGAGCGTCGAGAGCCGGTCCAGGGAGGCCTGGAAGGCCGGGCGGAAGGCGTTGGCGAGCGGGACGACGAAGACGTCGTACTGCTCGTTGATCTCCGCGGCACGGCCGGCCGAGGGGTCGGTGCGGATGCCGTTGGACGTCACCTCGGTGTCCGGGGTGGTCAGCATCTTGTGCGCCGAGTCGCTGAAGAGAAGGTTCCCGGTGTTGGTCCCGATCAGATCCTGGTGGATGAACTCCGCCGGAGTGGCGACACGGAAGGGGCTCTTTCCGGAGCGGATCAGGATGCGTTTCACGAACGGCACACTATCCCGCAGGTAAATGCGAGGTGAAGAAGAAGTAAGAGACTAATCGGTCTCTTACCTGAGATTTATCCCACCCACCCACCCACGCACGCCGGAGGCCCGGTGGGAGGGAGACCTCCCACCGGGCCTCCGGTGGTGTGTGCGGGCGTACGACGTCGGGCGTCAGGCGTCCGTGCCGCCGAAGCGCTCCTTGTACGTCTCCAGGTCCTCGTCCGTGAGCTTCGCGAACAGGACCGGGGGCACGGTGAAGGGGGTGCCGGCCGGGACGGAGGCCAGCGCCTTCGCCTCTTCGGCGGCGACCCAGGCCGCGGTGTCGCCGGTGAGGGCGAACGCCTCGCGCATCGTCTTCGCCGTCGCCGGGATGAAGGGCTCCGAGACCACCGCGTAGAGGTGGATCAGGTTCATCGCCGTGCGCAGGGTGAGAGCGGCGCCGTCCTTGTCCGTCTTGATCTCCAGCCAGGGGGCCTTCTCCTCCAGGTAGGAGTTGCCGGCCGACCACAGGGCGCGCAGGGCCGCGGCGGCCTTGCGGAACTGGAGGGACTCCATGTGGGACTCGTACTCGGCGAGGAGCGCGGCGATCTCCTCGCCGAGCCTCGCCTCCGCCTCGCCGGGCTCGCCGCCGGCCGGGACCTCCTCGCCGAAGCGCTTCTTCGAGAAGGACAGGACGCGGTTGACGAAGTTGCCGAGGGTGTCGGCCAGGTCCTTGTTCACCGTCGCCGTGAAGTGCTCCCAGGTGAAGGACGAGTCGTCCGACTCGGGGGCGTTGGCGATGAGGAAGTAGCGCCAGTAGTCGGCGGGCAGGATGTCGAGGGCCTGGTCGGTGAAGACGCCGCGCTTCTGCGAGGTGGAGAACTTGCCGCCGTAGTACGTCAGCCAGTTGAAGGCCTTGACGTAGTCGACCTTCTTCCACGGTTCGCGGACACCGAGCTCGGTGGCGGGGAACATCACCGTGTGGAAGGGGACGTTGTCCTTCGCCATGAACTCCGTGTAGCGGACGGTGGTGTCCACGTCGTACCACCAGGACTTCCAGTCCCGGTTCTCCGGGTCCTGGTCCGACCACTCCTTCGTCGCGCCGATGTACTCGATCGGGGCGTCGAACCAGACGTAGAAGACCTTGCCCTCGGCGGCCAGCTCCGGCCAGGTGTCGGCCGGGACGGGCACGCCCCAGTCCAGGTCACGGGTGATCGCACGGTCGTGCAGGCCCTCGGTCAGCCACTTGCGGGCGATCGAGGAGGCCAGCTGCGGCCAGTCGTCCTCGTGGCGGGAGACCCACTCCTCGACCTCGTGCTGGAGCTTGGACTGGAGGAGGAAGAGGTGCTTGGTCTCGCGGATCTCCAGGTCCGTGGAGCCGGAGATCGCCGACCGCGGGTTGATCAGGTCGGTCGGGTCCAGGACGCGGGTGCAGTTCTCGCACTGGTCGCCGCGGGCCTTGTCGTAGCCGCAGTGCGGGCAGGTGCCCTCGACATAGCGGTCCGGGAGGAAACGGCCGTCGACCGGGGAGTACACCTGGCGGATCGCCCGCTCCTCGATGAAGCCGTTCTCGTTCAGCCGGCGGGCGAAGTGCTGGGTGATCTCGCGGTTCTCGGTGCTGGAGCTGCGGCCGAAGTAGTCGAACGCGAGCGCGAAGCCGTCGTAGACCGCTTTCTGGGCGTCGTGCGCCTGGGCGCAGAACACGTCGACCGGGAGGCCCTGCTCCTTCGCCGCGAGCTCGGCGGGGGTGCCGTGCTCGTCCGTCGCGCAGATGTAGAGGACGTCGTGGCCGCGCTGGCGGAGGTAGCGGGAGTACACGTCCGCCGGGAGCATGGACCCCACCATGTTGCCCAGGTGCTTGATCCCGTTGATGTACGGAAGGGCGCTGGTGATGAGGTGTCGAGCCATCGGGGGCTGCTCCCAGGTCGGTCTGTTGCTGCTATTGCGAACCTTGAAATCGTAGCCGACATGTGTATGCCGCCCGCTTCCCGTTTTACGGGGTGAGAAGCGGGCGGCATACGGGGGAGTTCTACGGGCGCCAGTCGATCAGGAGGCCGTCGTAGAGCTCGGCGTCCGTGAGCTCCAGGGGGGAGGGGCCCGCGTGGAAGAAGGCCGCGTTGTCGGTCTTCAGCTTGCGGAGGTAGTCGAAGGCCTTGTTCTCGTGCTCGCCGAACGCGACGAAGGAGAAGAAGACGGTGGGGTGGGACCTCGCGGCGTCCGTGAGGGACTGGGTGGCGGGGGTCTTCGCGTCCGGGGCGCCGTCGGTCTGGAAGACGACGAGGGCGGGGGCGGCCGGGGTGGCGTCCTTGTCGTGGTGCTTGTCGTAGTGCGCGAGTACGGCTTCGACGGCGGCGTGGTAGCTGGTACGGCCCATGCGGCCGAGGCCGGCGTGCGCCTCGTCGATCGCGTTCTCGGGGGAGGCGGGGGTGAGGTCGGTGGTGCCGTCGACCTCGGTGGAGAAGAAGACGACGTGGACGGAGGGGGTCTCGCCGTCCGGAGTGAGGCGGGTGGCGAGGGCGAGGGTCTGGTCGGCGAGGGCCGCGGCGGAGCCGTCCTTGTAGTACGGGCGCATGCTCGCGGAGCGGTCGAGGACGAGGTAGGTGGCGGCGTGGGTGCCGGTGAGGCCGGCCTTGGCGAGCGCGGCCTCGGCTTCGCCGTCGCCTTCGACCGGGGCCGGGGCCGGGGCCGGGGTGTTCCCACCCGCACCACGCGTGACGGGTTCGTCGTCGGGCGCGGGTGGCCCCTGCGGGGCGGATCCGCCGTCGGCGGCCGCGGCGGGTTCCGGCGCGGCGGTCTCGGCTGCCGCCGCGACCGGTTCGGGAGCGGTCGCGGGAGCGGTGTCGGGGGTGATGTCCGCGGTGGTGTCGGGGGTGATGTCCGGGGTGGGTTCCGCGACGGTTTCTGCTACCGGCTCGGGGGCGGACTGGGGCTCGGCGGCCGCTGCGGCCGGTTCGGCCACTTCGGCCTCCGGCTCCGAGGGCGCCTCCTCGGTCACCTCTGCTGCCGCTTCGGCTTCGGCTTCCGCCACCGGCTCGGCCGTCACCTCCGCCTCGACATCGGCCACCGGCTCCACCGTCGGCTCGGCCTCGGTCTCGGGCGTCACCTCGGCGACCGGCTCCGGCTCGGCTTCGGCGTCCAGCTTGGCGACCGGCTCCGGCTCGGGCGTCACCTCAGCCTCGGCCGTAGGCTCAGCCTCAGCTACCGGTTCGGGCGCGGGCTCGGCCGCGACATCGGCGACCGGCTCGGCGACCGGCTCCGCGGTCACTTCAGCCACCGGCTCGACCTCGGCCTCCGGCTCCGGGGCCGCCTCCTCGGTCACCTCTGCTGCCGGCTCCGGCTCGGCTTCCGCCACCGGCTCGGCCGTCACCTTCGCCTCGACCTCAGCTTCAGCCTCGGTCTCGGGCGTCACCTCGGCGACCGGCTCCGGCTCGGCTTCGTCGGCGTCCGACTTCGCGACCGGCTCCGTCTCGGGCGTCACCTCGACCTCGACCTCGGCCGTCGGCTCGGCCTCAGCCACCACGTCGGCCTCAGTCTCAGCCGTCGGCTCTGTCTCAGGCGCAGCCCCCGTCGTGTCGACCTCCACCTCCGGCTCGATCAGGCGGGTCGCCTGCTTCGGGACCGTTACCTGGTCGAAAGCCGCTGAGACCAGTTCGTGTTCGTCGGTCGTTGCCGGGCGGGGCTCCGGGACCGCGGCCGGGGTTTCCGGTTCCGTGGCTTTCTGCGGAGGCGCCGGGGTCGGCGTGGACTGCGAGGGGAGCTGGTCTGCACCCTCTGCCTCGGCAGGGCGCGACTTTCGCGACCTGCCGAATGCGTTCCGCAGGAGAGTGAGAATGCCCATGTGCGCAACCCTTCGCGTGAGTTGATACCCGTCAATCGCTGGCCAGGACGGACACGTAAGGTTAGCGGCCCCAGGTTGCGATCTTGGGGAGGGTCGATGACTCCTGTCGGGCGTACCGCGGTCGAGTCCCAGCCTGTCCTCAAGTTCCCCTCGGCTGCGTTCAGTTCGGTTGCCGTTCGTTCGGCGGCCGTTCGGGCGCGCGACCGCGCCCCCGTCGTCGAGCCCACGCCAAGGGTTCGTAATGGGATAGTGATGTGCGCGCGGGTGCGCCATCGGGGTGTGGCCGGCCGGGAGCGTCAGTGCGGGGAGGCGATCGCCCTCGCCGCCGCCACCTCCTGGCGCAGTGGCTCCAGGACGCTGTCCGGGGGGCCCGTGAGGTCCGTGCGGACCGCGACGAGGGTCTCCGAGCGGCGGACGCCCTCCGCCAGCTCGCGCAGTTGCAGGGCCACCTGCGCGACCTCGGCCCGGGCCGGGGGCGGCGCTCCGTGGCGTACCCGGACCCGGGCCGCCGTCGTCGCGTCGACGATGCGTTCCACGGCGACGACCAGGGGCCACCAGGCGGCCGCCCGGCGGCCGGTGGGCGGCGGCTCGGTCAGGGCGCGCTGGAACTCGGTGCGGATGACGGACAGGTCGCGGTAGAGGCGGCGGCGCATCCGGGCGCGGGCGGCGGGGTTCGCGCCCGGATCGAAGGCCAGCTCGACATAGGCCGCCGTGTCCGCCACCGCGTCGGCCAGGCGGTCGCCGACCCGGGTGCGCCAGCTCTCCGGCCAGAGCAGGTAGCCGGCGATCAGCGCGATCGCGCAGCCCATCAGGGAGTCGAGGAGGCGGGGCAGGAGCAGGGCCGTGCCCTGGTGGTTCAGCACGTCGGAGAGGAGCAGGATCACCGGGGTGACGGCGGCGGTCTGGAAGCCGTAGCCCCGGGGGGTCAGGGCCGGGACCAGCGGGGCCAGGATCATCATCACCGGCACGTCCCACCAGCCGCGCGGCACCACGGTGAGGACCGTCGCCGCCACCACCAGGCCCGCCACCGTGCCGACCGCGCGCAGCAGCGCCCGGGAGAACACCGAGCCGAAGTCGGGCTTGAGGACGAAGGTGATGGTGAGGGCGACCCAGTAGGAGCGCGGGACCGGGACGAGGGAGACCAGGGCCTGCGCGATACCGATGCACAGGGCGAGCCGGATGCCGTAGCGCCAGGAGTTGGCGGAGAGGACCACGTTGCGGGCGGCGCGGGCGGTGCGGATGCCGAGGGCGGCGGGGCGGCCCAGGCGGTCGTCGATGCCGCGCGGGTCCACGTCGGGGGTGGTGGCGACCTCGGCCACGTGCCGCAGGGCGTGGTCGACGGCGCGGCCGGTCTCGTTGACCGGCGTGGGCAGGTCAAGCCCTATCGGGCCGGTGTAGCCGGTCTCGATGGCGTCGGCGATGTGCAGGACTGCCGCCGGGACCTCGGGCGGCAGCGGCTTTCCGGCGAGCCGGGCCAGCCGGACGGCGGGGGCGGCCTCCACCACCGGGGTGATCGCGTTCAACTGGGCGAGCATGCGGGTGAGTTCGCTGCTGCGACCGCGGTACCGGGCGCGCCGGGCCAGGATCAGGTCGTACGACTGGTTCAGCGACTGGGTGACGGTGTGCCGGGCGCGGTCGTACGCCTCGCTGTCGTCGGAGTCGCTGACGGACAGCAGGTCGGCGACCGTGCGGTAGGCGGCGGCGACCGCGGAGCGTTCCGGTACGCCCGAGCGCAGCGGCCAGGCCAGCAGGGCGAGGAGGAGGACCAGCAGGCCGCCGCCGGTCATCAGCACCGGGGTGAGCCACCAGGCGCCGGGCAGCGGGAGGCCCGCGCCGATCACGGAGTTGAGCAGGAGGAGCAGGCCGGATACGGAGGACACCGCGCCGATCGTCGAGATCATTCCGGAGAGCAGGGCGATGCCGGTGATGACGGCGACCGTCAGCCAGCCCTGCCCGTAGACCAGGGAGCCGACGGTGACGCCGACGGCGCCGAAGAGCTGTGGGACCGCGATGTTGAGGATCCGCATCCGGTAGGCGTCGGCGGTGTCGCCGATGACCCCGGACAGGGCGCCCATCGAGGCGAGCGCCCCGTAGGCGGGCTGTCCCACCGCCAGCCCGACGGCGAGCGGGAGGGCCATGCCGAGCGCGGCGCGGGCGAGGGCGGCCCAGTTGAGGGGGGCTGCCTGCTGCGGCCGGAGGTTCCTTACCAGCCAGTCGGGAGGGGTGAGGCCGATGGGGAACTCGCGGGACATGCGCCCATTATCAGGGGCTGTGCCGGTGGAGGGTGATGTCCACGACGAGGGCGCGGTGGTCGGTGTGGGGCAGGTGGCGGAAACGGGCGCCGCTCTCCGGGAAGCCCCGGGAGACACGTCCGCCGCTGCCGGGCGCACCGCATCGGGGGCTGCCGCCCCCGGACCCCCGCTTCGGCCTGAACGGCCTCGTCCTCAAACGCCGGACGGGCTGGAGAGTGGGGGTGCGGACCGGCTTTCGGGTTCGGGTGCCGGGTGGGCTGGTGTGTTACTTGTCCGAGACTCCGAGACTCCGAGACTCCGAGACTCCGAGACTCCGAGATTAGGATTCTTCGTCCACCCGTGTCAGGAACTCCTCCAACGCCCGGTTGAACTCATCCGGTCGTTCCAGGTTCGGCATGTGGGATGTCCGGTCGATGATGCGGAGGGTGGCGTCGGGGAGCAGGGCGTGCATGGACTGGGCGTCGGAGACCGGGGTGTATTCGTCGTCCGCGCCCACCACGACCAGGGTCGGGACCGTGACCTTCGTCAGCAGCGGGCGGTAGTCGGGGCGTTCGGCGCGGCCGCGCAGCGCTGCTGCCGCGCCCTCGGGGTTCGTGGCCGTCATCATGCGGTGGACGTGGGCTTTCACGTCGGGGTGGGTGTGCGGGGCGACCATCTTCTCCAGGACCTCGTCGGCGTAGCCGCGCATGCCCTCGCGGAGCAGTCGGTCGGCCATGGCGTTCCGGGTCCGTCTGCCCTCCGGGGTCTCCGGGTCGGGGAAGGTGTCCGCCAGGACCAGGCCCCGGACGCGTTCGGGGCCGAGGCGGTCGTAGCACTCCATCGCGATCTGGCCGCCCATGGAGAGGCTGGCGAGGACGCAGGTCGCCACGCCCAGCACGTCGAGGAGTTCCTCGATGTCCGCCGCGAACCGGGAGAGCGGGGTGATGCCGGGGGTGACCGGGGAGGCGCCGTAGCCGCGCAGGTCGGGGGCGACGACCCGGCGGGTGGGGGCGAAGGCCGTGCGCTGGGGGTGCCACATCGTGCGGTCGAAGGGGTGGCCGTGGATGAGGAGGAGAGGGGTTCGTGTGGTGCGTGGGTGATTTTCGTCGTATGTGAGGAAGGGGGGCATGTTGTCGAGCCTAGGGATCTCCCGTTTCTCGGTGCAATAAAATCTTTGCTCTCGGTGCAATACGGCATGGGGGGAACAATGGACGACTTCCGGGGGATCGCCGACCGGATCGCGTTGGACATCGCGCGGGGGCGGCTGCGGGCCGGGCAGCGGCTGCCGCCGCAGCGGGCGTTCGCGCGGCGGCACGGGATCGCCGCCTCGACCGCGGGGCGGGTGTACGCCGAACTCGTGCGGCGGGGACTGGTGGTGGGCGAGGTCGGGCGGGGTACGTTCGTGCGGGCCGCGCAGGCGGCGCCGGAGGGGCGGGCGCTGGTCGAGGACGGTGCCGCCCGGGTCAATCTGGAGCTCAACTACCCGTCCGTGCCAGGGCAGTCGGAGCTGCTGGCCCCGGCCCTCGCTCCCCTGCTGCGGCCCGACGCACTCACCGACGCCCTGCGGCCGGCCGCCGCCGACGGCACCCCGCACGCCAGGGAGGCCGCCGCCGACCTGCTCGCCACCGGCGACTGGCGGCCCGACCCCGGCCGCATCCTCTTCACCGGCAACGCCCGGCAGGCCATCGCCGCCACCCTGGGGTCCCTGGTACGGCCGGGCGGCCGGATCGGGGTCGAGCCGTTGACGTATCCGCTGGTCAAGGAGATCGCCGGGCGGCTCGGCGGCATGCTCGTGCCGGTGCGGACGGATGCGGAGGGGCCGGTCGTCGCATCCGTTCTCGCCGTGCACCGGGCCGCGCCGCTCTCCGCGCTCTACCTCCAGCCGACCCTGCACAACCCGACGTCGGTGACCGTCACGACCGAGCGTCGGCTCCAACTGGCGCGCGCGGTGAGCGACTTGGGGCTGCCCGTCGTGGAGGACCGGATCTGGTCGTTTCTGCACCGCGGCCCCGAACCGCCGCTCGCCGCCCTCGCGCCCCGGCTCGTGCATCTCGTGGACGGGCTCTCCAAGCGGGTCGCGCCCGGTCTCACCGCCGGGTTCGCCGTCGTACCGGAGGACCGGGTGGCGGCGGTGGCGGCCGCCGTGCGGTCCGGGGGGTGGAGTGCGGGGGCGTTCGCGCTGGAGGCGGCCGTGCGGTGGATCGGGGACGGGACCGTGGCGCGGTTGGTGGCGGCCAAGCGGGAGCAGGCCGTGCGGCGGCAGGGGCTCGTGCGTGAGGTGCTCGACGGGTTCGCCGTACGGGGCGATCCGTCAGGTTATTTCGCCTGGTGGGAGCTGCCCGAGCCGTGGCGGGCGGACGGTTTCACGGCGGCCGCGGCCGCCCGCGGGATCGCGGTCACGCCCGGTACCGCCTTCCGCGTCGACCCGAAGCGGACGCCGGACGCGGTACGGCTCGGGCTCGCGTCGGCGGCGGAGCCGGAGCTGGTGGGGGCGCTGCGGACGCTGGCCGACCTTGCGGCGCGCGGTCCGCGGCAGCCCCTCACGGAGGGTCAGTCCAGCAGGCCGTCGTAGTCCGGCAGCTTGTAGGTGGTGTCGGCGTAACCGCCGGTCAGGTCCGTCGTGTTGTTGCCGATGTTGGCGATGATGTCGTAGCCGTTCGCCTCGATCGCCTTGCGCTGCGAGGTCTTGAAGTCCGCGACGGACTCGGTGAGCAGCTGGGCGACGGTTCGCGCGTAGAGGCCGTCGACGGTGTAGCCGACCGACTTCAGGTTCGCCCTGGTCACCACGTTGTACAGGTCGCTGCGGGCGCTGACGAAGAACACGCTGATCCCCTTGGCGTGCGCGTCCTGGGCGAGGGCGAGCACCGGCGGGGTGGCGGGGATGGTGATGCCGCCCTCGAAGTAGGTCTCCAGCGAGGTGTTGTCGATGTCGAGGACGATCGCCTGCTTGGCGCCGGAGGTGTTGGCGGTCGCGCGGTTGTCGATGTAGGTCTGCGCGGGGCCGGTGACGGCGGCTACGTCGGACAGCCACTGGGCCTCGGTGACGGTCGCGTCGGCGGCCTGCGCGGGCAGGGTGGCGGCGAACGACAGGGCGAGGCCGGCCGTGAGGACGACAGCGGCTCGGCGCGCGGTGGGACGGTTCATCGGGTGGGGGCTCCTCAGCTCACGTCGGCCGCCGGTGTTCCGTACCGGTGGCCGTCGTTCCGCCACGGTGGTCGGCCGGGGCGCCCGCCGGGTGTCCCCTGGAGGAGCAGCCGGTTACGTGACTGGCATGTTCTGGTCAGAAGACTGTGAATCGGCCCTGAGGGACGTGGAATCGGCTGTGCCGGCGGCCGGTTGCCGTGCCTTGTCCGGTGTCTCCTGCGGCTTGGACCGGCGCAGGCGTCCGCCGGCCCAGGTCGCCGCGGCCACCGTCAGGCCGAGGGCCACGAGCAGCCAGGAGACCGTGCGGAGGGTGGACGTCAGGGCGTCGTAGACGGCGGCCGCGGCCGGGTGCGAGACGTCCGGCGGCAGGTCGGCCAGGGTGAGCCGGCGGCCGACCGAGAGGGCGAGGCCGAGCAGGGCGCCGCCGAGGGCCGTGCCCAGCGCGGTCGCCGTGACGGCGCGGCGCCGGCGGACGGCGAGGGCGATGCCGCCGGCCGCGAAGACGACGGCCGCGACGGGAAGCCAGAAGCCGGCGACTTCGAGCACGTGGAACCCCTTCCGGAGCCGGTCCAGTTCGGCGGCCGGAAGAACGGCGACCGCCGTGTGCTGGACCGGGATACGGGCCGCGAGCGGCACATGGTCCTGGGTGAGCTGGTCCTTGACCTGGGCGGTGACCGGGGCGAGGTCGACGGTCACGGGCTCCTCGCGCTCGTCCTGGAGCGCGCGCAGCACGGCGTCGTGGGTGGCCCGGTTGCCGGCGTCCCAGGCCAGCCGGAACGCCCGGGTCTGGGTGAAGGAGCGGACCGCCTCGCGCACGAACGGCGCCACCGTGCCCCGCATCGGCAGGCCGACGTCCACCTCGCGCATGATGCCGTCGCCGACGGTGTCCGCCACCGCGTCCCGGACGTCCGGGTCGTCGGCCAGCGGTGCCATCGTGCTGACGTACTGTCCGGTGTCCGCCAGCCCGTACGCCGCCCAGGCCGCGAGCGCGCCGAACGGCAGCAGCAGGCAGGCCAGCGCGATCAGCAGGGCCGACAGGGCGCCCCGAAGGTGTGAGGGCGGCGCGGGCCGGAGGGGCACGGGGGGCACGCTTCCAGGCAAGCCCCTGAGGGCCGGTCAGGCGAGCGGTGTGACTGCATTCGGGGGCATCTCGGAGCGCAGGTCAAGCCGAACGGCGCTACGACGGCCCCGGCCCGCCCGGAAATCCTTGGGGCGCCGGGCTCCGGTGGAGGGTTGACCCGAACGGGTGTTTCCTGGTCTGGGAACGGCACGACCGGAGCGGTTTCGCAGGTTTCGCAGGAACGTCGCCGGGCGCCCGCAGCGGCCCCGGCGACCGGTGAGGGGAAAAGGGGAACGCGTGGGCCCCGGCCGTGGGGGCC